>JAQUAE010000018.1 GCA_028687395.1 Anaerolineales bacterium
GACAGCCGCGCTCTCCGACTTAAGTCAAGGAAAGCTGGCTCGGGCGGCGGTATGATGCCCACAATAGTTCTTCAGGAGGTAAAACATGTTCTCACTGGAAACGCGCTATCTACTGTGGGTGCTGCCCATGTTGCTAGCCTGGTACGCCCAGCGCCGGGTGCGGCAGGTGTACGTCAAGTACGACCGTGTCCCCAACCAGCGCCAGGTGAATGGCCAGCAGGCGGCTGAGCGGTTGCTCGCTCACTACCGCTTGAACGGGGTGCGCATCGAGCGCATCGACGGGCGACTCAACGATCATTACGATCCGCGGCGCAATACGCTGCGCCTGACGGACGGGGTGATCAACAACCGCTCCATCACCGCCTTGGGCATCGTCGCTCACGAAGCCGGCCACGCCGCCCAGGACGCAGACGGCTACCGCTTCATGCGCCTGCGCAGCTTCCTGGCCAACCGTTTGGGTACCCTCACTCAATTCGGCTCGCTGGCTTTCATCGGGGGGATGGTCCTGCGTATCCCCTCCCTGATGCTCGTCAGCGGGGTGATGCTGGGCGGTTTGCTGCTCTTCTCGCTGGTCACCCTGCCGGTGGAACGGGACGCCTCGAAGCGAGCCCTGGATTCCTTACACCAAGCCGGCCTGGTCGCCGAGGACGAGCGGCAGGGGGTGCGTCAGGTGCTGAGCGCCGCGGCCTTCACTTACCTGGCCAGCCTGGGCCAGCGCCTGGGCTCCTTCCTGTTCTTCGCCGTCATGGTGGGGGCGGCGGGAGGTTTCTTCAAAACCTAGTTACTAACCGCCTGGGCGGCGGCGCCCCCCGCCAGGCGAAAGATTGCATGACCAATTACTCGAAAGGATGTCGAAATGGATGCACAAACGATCGTCTACGCACTGGTGAACTTCGCTCACGATTTGTTCACCGCCATCTGGGTGGGGGGATTGCTGGTCTTTGCCCTGACGGTGATTCCTTCCGCCCGGAGCGCCCTGGGAGCTGGCCCCCAGACGCGCAAACTGATGGACACCCTTCAGAAGCGGCAGAGCTGGCTGGCGCTGGTCAGCATGGCTGGCCTGGTGCTCACCGGCTTGTTGCAGGCGCGGCAGGCTGCGGATTTCGCCGGCCTGTTTTCCTGGGCAAACCCGTACTCGGCGGTGCTCAGCTTGAAACACCTGCTGTTCGTGGGGATGGTCGCCATCGCTCTCATCCGCCGCTTTGCCTTGCGAACAAGTGAGGATCAGCCTAACCCCAAAGGGGAAAAAACCAAAGCAATTTTGCTCTACGTCAACGCCGGGCTGGGCGTCCTGGTGTTGCTGCTCAGCGGATTCAACGCCGCGCTGGCGGGATAAGAACGGAATCGGCCAGCAGCCAGGGGTGAGGCTGCTGGCCTTTTCCACGACAATGGTTCGATTTACAACAGATGAAGGATTGCCTCAGGCCTGGGGCACCATGTCTTCGTAGGTTGGGGCGTCGCCGAAATCCTTCCAGGTGATGCCCACTGGCTCGCCGAGGATTTTTCCCAACACCACCTGCATGCTGAGCTTTTCCAGGAGGGTAGCCACGAGGAAGGCTTCATCCAGGTTCACCCCGATGCACACCGCGCCGTGATTGGCCATCAGGGCGGCCTTCGAGCGCTCGCCCAGCGCCTCGACGACGCCTACGCCCAATTCTTCGGAAGCGATTTGGGCGTAGGCCGCGCAGCGGATCTCCTCAACGCCGATCGTCTCGAGGGCGTCCAAGGTCACGGCGGGGAGGTTCTGGCGCACGCAAGCAAAGATCGAGGACCACTCGCCATGCGAGTGCACGATGCCGTTGATCTCGGGCCGCGCCCGATAGATGCGCAGGTGCATAGGCGTCTCGATGGTAGGCAGGACGTTGGGGTCGCCGACGATCTCGCCATCCATGCTGATGACTGCCACGTCGGTGGCGGTGACCTTACTCCAGTCGCAAATGGGCTGGCGGGGGGTGGGTTTGGGGAGGATGTAGACCAACCCCGTCTTGGGGTCACGCAAGCTGGTGTCGCCGAAATCGCGACCCGGAGATAAGCCCTTCTCGATGAGCAACGCACCTGACCTGGCGACCTCTTCCTTGAGTTCTTGATGGATGGTAATCACGAAGCCTCCATGAGCACCGGGCTAGCCGGCGCAAATTTGGATTTAATGCCTGTGACGCAGGCGCAGCGAAGGACAACATATGTTCCATTGGTTGATATTCTAACAAAAATATTGTATAATATGAATAATAGCGAACAAAGTTATTACCCTTACACACTAACTCGCTCTACTTCCGTGATATTTCAGGAAACCGTTCGGATTTCGCCACATAACTGGATATCGGTGCGGCGCTGATCACGATGGCTCCTCATCCGGCTGTTCCCGCTGTCGGCTGATGGCAGGCACATCCAAATCTCGGTTCGGATTGGTAAAGAGTGGTACGTATGCGAATGGCAGGACTTGCAGTCAGCGTGGCAGGCGCAGCAGCGGGGACAGACAGGCGCAACGACCAGCCTCGCGCCCGGCGCGGCGCAACCCTCCCCGCCAAGAATCTCACCGGCGAAGCGATTAGCGATACCTGCAGGCTGGATCGCCCAAATCCCTGGAGGGCAACCCGACCAAATTCCATTACCCATCGAGGAGGATTACTACCCGCCACCATATTACCGCATTCCTAGCGTATGGATGGGTGAAGGCGTCTTTCCTTGCGCACTCACCCCCTTTCCGGGAGAGATCGTCCGAGTCAATCAGGTATAGGTTCATTCAACAAAAGGAGAACAAAATGAAAGCAAGGTTATACCATATGGTTATCATCCTCACCGGCCTGGCCATGCTGCTGAGCGCCTGCGGCGGCGCGGCCACGCCAGCCGCCGAGCAGCCACCCGCGGCTGAGGAGGCAGTGACCCTCAACATCATCGTCGAGCAGGTGCCTGATTACGACATCGTCGCCGAGCTGACCCAGACCTTCATGCAGGAGAACCCGAACATCAAGGTCACCTTCGACGCTATGCCGTACGACGCGATGCGCGATAAGATCCTGACCTCCTTCATGGCGCCCAAGGCGACCTACGACATCATTATCGTCGACAATCCCTGGATGGATGAATTCCCCGCCGCCGACTTCTTGCTGGACCTGACCGAGTACGTCAAGAACACCCCGGGCTACAATTTCGAGGATTACGTCGCACCGGTGCGCGAGCTCACCACCCACGATGGCAAGATCACAGGCATCCCCTACTACAACTACGCCCTGGGCATGATCGTTCGCCAGGACCTGTTCGACGACGCGGCAATGAAGGAAAAATTCCTGGCCAAGGCCGGCCGCGAGCTGACCATCCCCAAGACGTTGGAGGAGTACCTGGAAGTGGGCCAATTCTTCCAGGAGAACGGCATCGCTGGCGCCGCAATGCAGCCTCAACGCGGCTACAAAGTCTTCGAGGAATGGAAGAACTGGCTGTACGCCGAGGGCGGCAACGTCATCGATGCGGACGGCAACGTGGTGATCAACTCGCCAGAGGCCAAGAAGGCTCTGGAAATGTACATCGAGATGTACGAGACCGCCGCTCCCCCCGACTCCCTGAACTGGGGCTTCGACGACGCGCTGCGCTCGATGGCTTCCGGTCAATCGGCCACGATGATTTCGTACAACTGGATGCTGCCCGCTCTGAACAATCCCGAAGGGCAGGCTGGCGAGCTGGCGGGTAAGTTCGCGCTGTATCCGGTTCCTGGCGGCAAGGCCGTCCTGGGCGCCTGGTACTGGGCTATCTCGAAGAACACCCCCAACCCGGATGCGGCCTGGAAGTACATCTCCTGGCTGACCTCCCCGGCGATCGACAAGCTGCGCGTGGAGAAGGGTGGCGCTCCGGTTCGCGCCAGCACCATGCAGGATCCCGAAGTTTGGGAAAAGGGTTACGGCGAGAGCTACTACACGACTGTCTACGAAATCCTGAGCAACTGCGAACCGCTGGCTCGCGGCGTGCATGCCGACGAGATCAGCAATGAGGTAGGCACCTTCCTCAACGCTGCCGTTGCTGGTGAGATGACCGTCGATGAGGCACTTGCAGGCATCGAGGCCAAGGTCAAGGAAATCCTGGCCAAATAAGATCTTCACCAACCATGTAAGCTGCTCCCTTGTCGCTGGCGAGGGAGCAGCTTCTAAAATACTTAAAGTTACGCAGTTGAGCGTGAAAGGGGGGGTGTTTGGGCGGGCTTCGCCCGCCCAAACACCCCCCCTCCCACCAACTGTGTAAGTCCTAATACTGATATCATGCGCACAGGAAGAGGATTGTGAGTTTCCTTCGCATTCCGTTTAAATATCGTTTACTCATGCCCATGGGGCTGATCCTGCTGGCGATCATGATCTTTCCCCTGGGGTATTCGCTGGCGATTTCCCTGCAGGACTACGAGCTCTCCCGCATTGGGCAGGAACGCTTCATCGGCCTGGATAATTACATACGCCTGTTCTCCAACTCATCCTTCTGGACGGCGATGGGGAACACGATTACCTTTGTCGTCCTGGCCGTGGGGCTGGAACTGGTGCTCGGCTTTTTCCTGGCGCTCTTGTTGCACAATAAAGCCACCTTCATGAGGGGCTTCTTTCGCTCCACCTTGCTCACCCCGATGTTCATCACCCCCATCGCGGTGGGCTTGATGTTCCGCTTCTTGCTCAATTCACAATTAGGGGTGATACCGACCGCCTTGGAAGCGATTGGTCTTCGCGTCAACTGGTTTGGCCCGGACCTGGCGCTCTTCTCCATCGTGCTCATCGACGTCTGGCAGTGGACGCCGTTCATGCTGCTCTTGCTGCTAGCCGGGCTGGAGTCGCTGCCTGAGGATCCCTTCGAGGCAGCCCGCGTCGACGGCGCGGTGGGCTGGGCTATGGTAAGGCACATTACCATCCCGCTCATGCGCCCGATCATCCTGGCCGCGGTGATCATTCGTATGCTGGATGCCTTCAAGGTTTATGAATATATCTACGCCATCACCCGCGGCGGTCCAGGCGAGGCCACCGAGTCCATGCAATATTTCATCTATCGGACGGGTTTCATTTACTTCCGCGCGGGTGAGGCTGCGGCCATGTCGTTCACATTGATCATTGTGATCACGCTCCTGGTTGCCTTATTGTTCACGGTCTTACGCAGAGAATCAGCGTAAACATGAAACACACCCTGCGAAAATTCGTCACCCGTTTGGCGACCTTCTTGATCCTGGTATTGGGGCTGCTGGTCGTTTTCTTCCCCTATTTCTGGACGTTTCTCACCTCCATCAAGGACCCGGCTGCCATCAACCGCCCGCTGGATTTTTCCTTCACACCGACTGCGATGCACTGGCAAGCGGTCATCCGCGCCGGCATCCCCCGCCAGGCGCTCAACTCATTCCTGGTAGGAATGATCACCGTCACAATAGCCCTGGCTGCCGGTGCGCCTGCGGCCTACGCCTTCTCGCGCTTCAACGTTGGCGGGGCGCCCACCCGCTTCGCCGTCCTGCTGGCCGAGATGCTACCTCCCTCGGTGCTGATCGTGCCCCTCTTCCTGCTTCTCTACCACACCCAGGTCCTGCTGGGCACCATCTGGGCTGCGGTGATCTCGCACCTCACCTTTATCCTGCCGCTGGTCACCTGGTTCCTGATTGGCTTCTTCGACGAGGTGCCGCGCGACCTGGAAGAACAGGCGCGCGTGGATGGTTGCAGCCCCTGGCAGGCCTTCGTCAAGGTCGTGGTGCCCACGATCGTGCCCGGTATGGCCGCCGCGGGTCTCTTCGGTTTCGTCCTTTCCTGGAACGACTTATTCTACGCGCTGATCCTGACCACCGGCTCGCAACGCACGCTGCCGGTTGGCGTAGCAGGCTATTGGACCTTCCGCGGCGTGGAGATGGGCCAGATGTCGGCAGCCATCCTCCTGGCGATCTTGCCCATGATCCTGCTCTCCTTCTTCGTACAAAGATATCTGCTCAAAGGGCTCGGTGGCGGGGCGATCACCGGTATTTAGCGAGAACAGGCAGATGCCTCGACCGCAGCCCGCCCTGCGGCTGGCATGGCAGTCGAGGCGCCTCCCCGCTCGAGCGCGTCGTTGCTCCCAAGTTTCAACGGCAAGAACCTCTGCACAAGCGGTAGGTGAGCTCGAACCAGCCCCCACCGCCTTCGCCGCGCGCATGGCGAATCTGGCTGTCCCAGGCTTCGTAGCCGTGGTTACGGTACACCTCGCCCAGTGATTGGGGCAAGATTGCCGGATCGCCGGGCATCCCCCAGCACAACACCTGGGCAAACAGAGCGCCATCCTCCTCCACCTGGATCGTCTTGCGCCGCCTGTCATCCGGCAGGTCCCAGGATCCGGGGCTGGTGATGCCCAACAACCCCGATTCGGGGACGCGCACCATCCTTCCAAGCCCGGTAGCGTTCAGGTAACAGTACACCCCTACCCAAGAAGTATCGGTGGATAAACCCATCAGCTCGACCTCGACGTTGACGCGATGACCGATCCGTGGACAGCCGTGATTCTCCACCGGGCCGGGCACATCAGGACAGGCGTCCAGGGCGTAGGGTAGCCCATCGGCGTCCAGGTCGTATTCATCCGGGCAGCCGAGCAAAGCCGGGTCCCCCACCTCGGTCAGGCAGGCGTCGTAAGCATCCAGCACGCCATCCCCATCCTGGTCCCCGGGGAAGGCCGGGCATCCGGCAAACTCCACCGGGCCCGCCTGGTCGGGACAGCCATCCTCCGCGTTGAGCACGCCATCCCCGTCCCGGTCGCACAGCGAGGGCATCACCCGGCACCACCAATCCGACGGGAGGGTAAACAACGATATCCCCGCCCTCTCGATGATGTCCAGCGGGAGGTAAGGGCAGCCGCGATTGGACGCCGGCCCGGGTTCGTCGGGGCAGCTATCCTCGCCATCCAGCACGCCATCCCCATCGCGATCTTCGGGCAACGGGCAACCGTCGTTTTCCAGCGGTCCAGCCTCGTCAGGGCAAAGGTCGTAGTCATCCAGCACGCCATCGCCATCCGTATCTACCAATCCCTCCTCAGGCAAGCAGCCGCCCTCTTCGAGCACGCCTGCCTCATCGGGACAGGCGTCTTCGCCATCCGGGATGCCATCCCCATCGCGGTCCTCGCTCAGCGGGCAGCCGTCGCCCTCCACAGGACCGGCGCGATCAACGCAGGCGTCGTCGGAATCAGGCACACCATCGCCATCCGCATCCAGGCTGGAAGCGCTCGGGCAGCCCTCGTCCTCGCGCGGCCCGGCTTCCAGTGGGCAGCGATCCAGGAAGTCCGGCAGGCCGTCCCCGTCGCTATCCGTGACCCAGGCGCCTGCCGGGCAACCTGCCCATTCGGGCAGGCCGGGTTGGTCCGGGCAGCGGTCTTCTCCATCCGGCACCCCATCCCGGTCGCGATCGGGTACCGCGTCCGGCGGGCACCCCGCTTCAGCCGGGTCGCCGGGAGTTTCCGGACAGGCGTCCTGGCTATCCACCAGGCCATCCCCATCGCGGTCTTCACTGAGCAGGCATCCCCGGCTGGCGGCAGGCCCAGGTTGGTCCGGGCACTCGTCCAGCTCGTCCGGTATGACATCCCCATCCCTATCTGCAGCCGGCACCGCGGTCACCTGGATGGTCTGCAAGGAGGTGTCTCCCTGTTGGTTATAAGCTACGAAGGTCAGCGCATGGAGGCCCTCGCTGCCAGCAGCCCACGCCCAGGTGCCCAGCAAGGTATCCCCTGCGCCAACCTGCTCACCAGCTAACCAGCCATCGGCGTAGAACTGCAGCTTGGCCAGCGCGCCGCCCTGCGCGGCCGCCCCGGCCTGGACGGTCAGCGGGATGCCTACCCGGATGGTTGCATTCGCCTCTGGCGAGAGGATGCGTATCTGCGGTGCTGCCGCCTGTCGCCGAAGCCGTTGCAGATAACCCACCCCCAGATAGATTAACCCGAGGAACGCCAGTGCCACGGCGATAACGAGCACTACCCCTACACAAGTTTTTAGAGCCTTCATCACCCACTCCCCTTTCCCACTCAGATCAGGCAGACCTTCACTTCGAAGCTCTGGGCTGGGCTCTGAACCATGTTGCCGCGAGCATCCCAGGCGCGTAAGTAATATTCGACACGCACCCCGGAGTAGTTTGCCAGGCTGGAAGCCAACTGCGTGGGACCGATCTCCACCTGGTACTTCTTGCCCTCGACGTGCTGGGCGGGCAGCGTTCGCCAGGCGCCCTGCTGTTCGCCGCGCACGACCCGATAGGTGATCTCCACCCTGGCGATGCCCGAGGGGTCGCTCACCCGGGCGATAATTTGGGCGCTCACCGGTCCGCAGGTGCTGCTGTCAAAGATGGCTTCCGGTGTGTGGCTTAAGCCGAGGATCTGCGGTGGGCTGGTGTCTGCAGGGACGATGGTGGTGGGTGGAACGACCGTCGTCGGCGGGACTACGGTGGTCGGGCGGCGGGTGAAGGTCGGCGAGGGGCTGGGTTGAACAACGGTGATGACCAGGGGCTGTTCGACAGCCCCACCAGGCGACTCCCCTCGCAGGACGTATTTGACCGTCTCGCTGGGGCACACCTGGCGGCTGCCGATCTGGGCCACCACCTCGCCATCCAGGGTGACGCGCGCGGCGTAATTCACCTCCCAATGCAGGTCGGTGCACTCGCCAGCAACCAGCGCCAGGCTATCCGCCCAGAAGTTGAGTTGGACGGCGGGCGCCGGGGTAGCGGCCGCGGTTGGCGCGAAGGGCAAGGTAGAAGTGGGGGTGATGTACAGCGAGGGGTAAGACCCACTGGTATAGACGTTCACCCCAATCTCCCTACTGTTCCTCGACCCAGCGGCCACGCGCAAGCGATAATAGCCGGGCGCGACCGGCGTCCAGCTTCCCACGCCCTCCCACAGCTCCTCGCTGATCTGTGTCACGCCAAGCTCGACGATGGGCGTGCCGTTAATGGTGAGGAACATCTGCTCAACGGCAAAATTGGTGTGTCCCATGATGGCTGCCGGTTGCCCGACGAGCAACCTCGCCCCATTCAAAGGCGCATCGATCCAAACTTCGAGACTCGGCCCAGTGCCGCTGGTGTCCAACGTACAGCCGCTTGAAAAAACCAGCAGGCACACAGAAGCGGCCAGCATGAGGCGCTTCATGGCATTACCCTCCTTTGACCTGGCGATGACTTGCGGGCGCGCGGCTACCGGGCGAGGGGCCAGTGGCGGCAAGCGCGCCGTAATCTCCCGCCAGGGCGGTTTTGTTCTGCTGACGACTTGTTTCGATAGGGATGATGGGGAGGCAGGCCAGACCTACAGGGAATACTGTGCAAGCGCTGAGCACCACGCGCTCACATGCGGTGACGACCGGGACGACGATCACTCCCCGACCAGCCTGGCCTGCTGGCACGGTTTTCCTCCCCGGGGCGTTTCAAAGAAGGCTGACTGCCACGCCAGCTTTCACGCCTACATCATCATTCTACATTAAAGATTGGGGGAATACAACCACCTTAAGGCGAAGGCGGCGTGGAAAGAACTTGGTCACTTGCTGTGGCGCGCCGCGGATTTTGTTTCACCCAAGTCTGGATTGCGGCAAGACGCAGGGCGCCTCGCAAGCAGGCCATCTTTCACCATCATTCCCTATTTTCCACGCCAGCTAGGCGCGGCAGCGCTCACCGACGATGTCTAATACGTTCTACCCCCAATTTTAAGATGGAAGGTTCTCCCCGCTGGCGCGCCTGTCGGTCGCACTCCAGGATGGTCACGCGCACGTTGCGGGTGTTAACAAGTCCCTGGGAAGCACCCTGAATATTTTCTTATCCGCTTGTGGTGTGTGCATACGCCTCCTGCCTGTCTCTAAAGATCAGGAGTAATTGTAAGGATTAATCCTGGAGAACTTGTGGAGGGCTGATAGGGATTTTATGAAATTTTGAACTACTCGACACGAAGCTGAATAAAAAAGCGCGGGGCCAATGGACCGACCCCGCGCCGGTGGTTATTCAATACAGGGTTACGCCAGCCGCTCGCCGCGCTCCAGGTAAACCAGCAGCGCCTTGGCATCCAGCCCTTCCAGTCCCATGCGCTTCAGGTTGCGCCCGTGTTCCCAGCAATCGACGCCCATGATCGCCCCGCCGATCTGGATCAAGGCGTCCATGGTGGGTGTGGGCACGCCCACCGCGTCTCCCAGGCTAGCCCAGGGCACCAACCCGAAGGGCACATCCTCGGTCAGGTAGCGGCTGCTCAGCGAGTCCGGGCCTTTCACCGGGGTGAGCCCCAGGCTGCCGTTGACCGATTCCCACAATGTGCCGCGCGGGCCGTAGGCTGATTCGACCATCATGTCCACGCCAGTGGGCAGCTTGATACCCAGCGCCGCGCCGGTGGCCAATCGCTCGCGGTCGACCGCTTCCGCCACGCGCACCACGCCCGGCGTCATCCCCTCCTCGTACATGTAGAAATCGCCGTGCGAGCGCTCGATGCGCCCAGCGTTGAGTAAAGTGCCCACCGGGTGCAAGAGCGGGGTCAGGTGCGCCAAGCCGGTTTCGACCACGGTATCCTTGGGCGCAAAGGGGTAATACGCCTTGATCTTTGCGTAGGCTTCCTGGCAGCGGTTGCCCGGCACGGTCGCCAGGGCCATCACGGCCCGGATGTGAAAGGTGCGCACCTTGCCCGGCGCGACCAGCCGGGTGGCAAAGGGCAATCCGCCCGTTTCGGCGACCAGCACGTTCTTGCGGCACCCGTTTTCACGGATGCCGGTGACGAACTCGAGCGCCGAGAGCGAGCCAGGCATAATCACTACCAGTTGCCCGTCCTCCAGGTGCGGCGCCAACAAGCGCGTGTAGGGCGCGATGGTGAAGCCGGGCAATGGCAAGAAGATGACCTCCACGCCCTTGACCGCCTTGGCAATGTCGCTGGTCACCATGTTGAGTTTGGCTTTACCCTGACCAGCCACGCCGCTCATCTCGATCTCGCCGGTCTCGAACACCGTGCGCATATTACCGGCGAACTGTTCCATCTCGAACATGTTGACGGTGAGACCCTTGAGGGTCAAATCCGCTGAAATCGTGTGGGAAGCATTACCTCCCCCGAGTACTGCAACCTTCATGATTACCTCCTTGTGTCTTGCGCTGGGGTCAATCGAAATCGCGCTCCATCAAGACCAGGCGCGTCCCGAGGTTCAACGCCTGCGCCTTGTGATACACCCGCTGGGCAATGGCAATGTCCTCCATCGCCAGCCCATAATTGAAATCGACGATGCGCTCGTCGGGCCGTTCCCGGCCGGGCTTCTGCCCGGCGACAATTTCGCCCAGCTCAGCGTTCGGTTCCGGCAAGGGGCCATCGAAGCCGCCGACGACTTTGGCAGCGTTGGAGAGCTGCGCCCAATCATCGGTGATGAACTTATCGGCGCGGTGGATCACCTGGTTCTCCCAGCCGCGGTGGTGCACAGGCAGCACTAACGCCCCTGCCCCCACCCAGCGGTCGAAGTAGATCACCTGCTCGAGCTTGCCGGTAGCGGTGACGATCACGTCCGAGCCCTCGATCACCTCCTGAGGTGAGCTGCAGGTTTTCACCTCGCACTCCACCTTGCCCGCCAGTTTTTGCTGGGCGAGGCGCAGCGTATCGGCCGAGATGTCGTAGTATTTAGCCAGGCGCAGGTCCGGTAGAACTTCCTGTAGTGCCAGCAGGTTGAAGCGCCCCTGCACCCCGGCGCCGACGATGCCAACCACCTCGGCGTGCGGTTTGGCCAGGTACTTGGCTGCCACCGCCGAGACCGCGCCGGTGCGTGCCGCGGTAATCCAGCGACAATCCATCATCGCCAGCGGCTTACCGGTAGCGACGTCGTTCAACATGATCACGCCCATCACCGCCGGCAGGTGGTGCTGGTAATTGGTGGGATAGCTGGATACCCACTTCATGCCCGCCGCCTGGAGCTCGCTCAGGTAAGCCGGCATGGCATGCAAGAAGGCGGAATGCAGCGGGTGGATTCCCGGCTTGGGAGGATTCTCGACACGCTTGACGCCATGCTCGTAAAAGACCTTCTCGACGGTGTCGATCACCTGGCGCATCGACATCCCCACCTGGAGCACTTCCTCCTGGGAGAGAAAGATGAAATCTACGCGTTCGAAATCGCTCATGTATGCCTTCCCACCCGCGCTGGGTAACTAACACGGGACCCGGCTTCGGGCCTGGCTGGTGGAAGTCCCCCCCCGAGTTCAGACTTTCCACCCAGGATAACTTCCTACCGCCGGCGAAACCGGGTCCCGGATAGTTGCCATGACACCTCGCGGGTCGATTTACTTAAACTTGTTAGCAAAGGCGTTGAACTTGGCGCCCAGCTCCTTGGCGATCTCATGGATGTCGTCCAGCGGCATGACGGTGCAATCGAAGCCGATCATCTTCTTCATGATCTCGTTGGACCACTCGGGGATGTAGGCTGTGCCCTTCTCGTCGATGCGTTCGATGCCGTCGATCGCCTGGCCTTCCTCGTTGATCTTGATGGCTTCAGCCAGGGTGATATCGTTGGGCAGCTCGACCGTGGCGCCCTTGGCATCGACGCGCACGGGGTAACCGCCGGGGAGGCCGTCCGGGGCGGGGGCATGCAGGAACTCGCGGCGGTCATCCACCATGGCCAGGGTGATGGCCGCTGCAGAGGAGGCGGTCAGAATCTGCCCGCCGAGGCTACCAGTGCGGCGGTACCTCTTGGGCATATCCGCGAACACCTTGTCGATGTCAATGTCCCTGGTGACGTCCCGCCCGCCCACGAAAGCCTTCAGGTAATATGGCGCGCCGCCGGCGGTGCCAAATCGCGGGATGTAATGGCTGACGTAGTGCTGGCAGGCCAGGTAGATCTTGACGTCGCCCAGCGTGACGCCCAATTGGTCAGCGATGCCCAGGCGGATGGCCGGCACCGGGTTGGCCACGTTGCCGATGCCCACGGTGGGCTGCAGGCCGCGCGTCTTCAAGATTGGGCCGCAGGCATCTGGGAAGGCGGAGTTGATCACCTTGATGTCCATGCCGGTCATCTTCACCGCCTGCATCAGCTTGTAGACTACGGACAGGTGCATGGGCAGCCAGGGGCCGAAGCGAGCCTTGTCCAGATCGTCGAAAA
>JAQUAE010000019.1 GCA_028687395.1 Anaerolineales bacterium
GCGCATCCGGGTGGAAGGCGGGCGGAGCGAACCGCCAGCGCCGGTCGGCGCGCCGGTGGGGACGACGGTGCGCGTCGAAGACCTCTTCTTCAACCTCCCTGCCCGGCGCAAATTCCTCAAGAACGAGAACAGCGAACGGCGCTTGATCGAGAGTTTGGTGGCGCGCTATGCCCTCGCCTATCCTCACGTGCGCTTCACGCTGGAACAAGAGGGCAGAGCCTCCGTGCAGACCAGCGGCAGCGGCGGGCGTGTGGAGGTGCTGGCGAACCTGTTTGGGACGGCGGTCGCTCGCCAATTGATGGAAGTGCAGTTCCAGGGGGATGAGATCAGCGTCAGCGGTTTTATCAGCCCGCCTGGGCTGACGCGCTCCAACCGCAGGGAGATCATCTTCTTCGTCAACGGCAGGCCGGTGCAGGACGTTGCCCTGACCACGGCGCTCTTACAGGCTTATCACGGCTTGCTCATGGTGGGGCGTTTTCCTTACGCCATCCTGCTGCTCCAGGCGCCGCCGGAAAGCGTGGATGTGAACGTGCATCCCACCAAGGCCGAGGTGCGCTTCCGCAATCCGGATGGTGTGTTCACCACGCTGCATCGCGCCGTGCGGCGCGCCCTGCTGGCCCACTCGCCGATCGCTGAGTTGCCCACTAACCCGCTGTGGAGCGCGCATACCTGGGGGGCGCCAACTGCCAGCGAAGAGCACGCCTGGCCGGCCGAGGGGGAGAGCGGCGCGGCTGACCTGGCGCCGGGAGCTTCACAGGCCGCCGGCGTAGCACCTTCGGGCGCGCCTGCCCAGGGCCGCATTACCCCCTCCGGTGTGCCCTTGCTGCGCCTGGTAGGGCAAATAGCGGCGACCTACCTGGTGGCCGAGGGCCCGGATGGGCTCTACCTGGTCGACCAGCATGCCGCTCACGAACGCATCCTGTACGAGAAGATGGCAGCGCGGCGCGGTGAAATCCTGCCTTCCCAGAGCCTGCTCGAGCCGGCGCCTGTGGATCTGCCCGCCCACCAGGCGCGCCTGCTAGATGAGCAGCTCCCCTTATTGAGTTCGCTCGGCTTTCAAGTGGAACCCTTTGGCCGCGGCGCTTACCTGGTGCGCGCCGTGCCGGCCTTGCTGGCTCACCTCGACCCGGTTGCGGCGCTGCGCCTCCTGGTGGAGGATTTCGAGGAGGACGAGGCGCCCTTGGAGACAACGCTCGAGGACCGCCTGGTAGCCAGAATCTGCAAGCGCGGCGCGGTCAAGGCTGGGCAGGCGCTCTCCACCGCGGAGCAGCGCAGCCTGCTGACGGACCTGGAAGCCTGCCAGTCGCCGCGCACCTGCCCACACGGCCGGCCGACTATGATTCACATCTCGGTGGATTTGCTCGAGCGCCAGTTCGGCCGCCGAGGGGCGCGTTAGCTCTCCCTCATCTCCCCCCTAATGCCTCCTCAATCAAAGGCAGGATGGCGGCAGCGTCCTCGCTGAATACCACGTCGGCGCGCGTGTCCAGGTAGGTCTCCGAATTGTTGATGATGATCAGATGCGCGCCATGTTCCAGGGCGCGCATAGGCAACCCGGCGACCGGCAGTACCTCCAGTGAAGATCCCACGACGAGCATTAGGTCGCAGCGCTTGCTAGCCTGCTGGGCAAGCTGCCAGGCGCGGTGGGGGAGCTGTTCTCCAAAGAGTATCACGTCTGGCTTCAGCACGTGCCCGCAAGACGCGCACAGGGGCACGACGCCTGAATGCAGGTAGGGTTCGATGTAGGGCGCTGAGTCGCCCTTTTTGAAACAGTGGGTACAGGTCAGGGTTTCCAGCGAACCGTGCACCTCGAGCACCTGGCGGGACCCGGCGCGTTGGTGCAGGCGGTCAATGTTTTGGGTAATGATGGTATCGATGTGCCCGCTGGCTTCCAGGTCGGCGATAGCCAGGTGAGCCGGATTGGGCTGCGCCTGGTATATTTTTTCAGCCAGCGGTTGCAGCCAGGCGTAGAACTTGCGCGGGTTGTAGCGGAAGGCGTTGAGTGAGGCGACTTCGAGAGCTTCGAATTGGTACCACAATCCGCTGCTGGGTGAGCGGAAATCCGGGATGCCTGAAGGGGTGGAGATGCCCGCGCCGGAGAGCACCACACCGCGCTTGCTGTTCAGGACGATATCGGCAGCGCGATGGATCTTCTCCTGGGCGCGACTGCCCACTGCCTCCCTGGCGAACCGTGACCCCTCTACCGTGCACCCCCTGAAGAACCGGCTCCAGAATTACACCTGCGCATCGTGTCCTCCTGGGTAAGCAAACCAGCCTCGTATTTGTCAGTCTAGCATAAAGGCCACCGCTGCGCAAGTTTTTTCACTCACTGGCGGTGGGCTGTGTGGGATGGCTATTCAGCCAGGGGCAGGCTGCAATCGACGTTATAATCACAACAGCTATGTTGGAGCGCATCGTAGCCATTCTGAAAGAGCGCTGTCGGGTAGCGGGAGGGCGCCCGCTTCTGGTGGGCGTCTCCGGCGGGCCGGATAGCCTGTGCTTGTGGCGCCTGCTGAGCCAGATGGGTACCCCCCTGATCGTGGCGCACTTCAACCACGGATTGCGCCCGGAAGCCGATCGAGAAGCAGCCTACGTGGAAAGCCTGGCGCGCCAGGCTGGGCAGCTTTATCGCGCTGGCAAGGGGGAGGTGCGCGCCTTTGCCAGGCAGCAGCGACTGTCCATTGAAGAGGCGGCCCGGGAGATGCGTTACCGTTTCTTGTTTAGCGTCGCCGAGAAGGCAGGCGCCCAGGCGGTCGTCGTCGGCCACCAGGCTGACGACCAGGTAGAAACCGTCTTGATGCATTTGCTGCGCGGCGCTGGCTCCAGCGGTTTGAGCGGCATGCGCTTCCGCCTGTGCCCCAACCCCTGGAGCCAGACCATCCCGCTGGTGCGCCCGCTGCTTTCCACCTGGCGGGAGGAGATCGAAGCCTACCTGGGTGAAAACGGCATGGCGCCGGTGTGGGATGCTTCCAACCGGGATGAAACCTACTTCCGTAACCGGCTGCGCGCTGAGCTGATTCCCTCCTTAGAGACCTACAACCCGCAGGTAAAGCTTGCCCTGTGGCGCACCGCGGATATCCTCGGCGCCGAAAGCGAAGCCCTGGAGGCTATCCTGCAGCCCGCCTGGGAGGCCACTCTGGCTGCAGCCAGTCCGGGGGTGGTCGGTTTTCACCGCCAGGCGTTTACCGCCCAGCCCCTCGGGCTGCAACGCCTGCTGCTCAGGAAGGGCCTGGAGCAGCTCCTTGGCGGTCTTCGCGGTGTCGAATATGGTGACTTTGAGCGGGCGCTTGCCAGTTTGGCGAGGTCATCCGGCTCGCGCCGGGAGGATTTGGCGGGTGGCGTGCACTTGCTGGTGGACGGTGACGCCTGGATTTGGCTGCGCATGGGCGACTCTCCCCTGCCGGGCTTCGACTTCCCGCAGCTCCGCGGTGCAGAGCCCCAAACGCTGCCCGTTCCGGGCGAGGTCAGGCTGGCCGGCCCCTGGCACTTGACCTCCGAGCTGCTGGAGGCGACGCCAGAGCTCCTCGACCAGGCGCGCCGCAACGCTGACCCGCGGCAGGCCTGGCTGAATGCAGAGGGTATCTCCTTTCCCCTGACCGTGCGCGCCCGCCTCCCCGGAGAACACTTTCAGCCCTTGGGCATGCCAGCGGGGACGGCGAGCCTGGCCGATTTCATGGTCAATCAGAAGATCCCCCGCCGGTTGCGCTCCACCTGGCCGCTGGTGTGCTCCCCAGAAGGGCCCTTGTGGGTCGTCACCCGCCGCATTGACCACCGCTTCCGCCTGCAGGAAGCCGGTCAGCGCGTGTTACACTTGTGCGTGTATCGACATGACTGAGCTTAATCCCACCATTTCTGATTCTCCTACAGCCCTGGAGATCCACCTGTACGGCTCATTGCGTCAGGCAGCGGGACGCAAGATTTTGCGCGTGAAAGCGGGGGAGACCCTACCCCTGCGCGGCGTGCTTGGCAGGTTGCTGGAGGCGCAGCCGGGGTTGCGCCCGGTGCTGCTGGACGGCGAAGGCCGCCTGCTGGCGCACATCCACGTGATCGTCAATGGGCAGAACGTCTCCTTCGTGAACGCACTCGAGGAGATTCTGCTCACCCCAGGCGACGCGCTCAGCTTGATTCCGGCCATCGACGGCGGGGGAGGCTAGAAAGCGACCGCTATGGCTTTCGATCGCTTTGGCAGGCAAATCAATTACCTGCGCATCAGCCTGACGGATCACTGCAACCTGCGCTGCCGCTATTGCATGCCCGAGGGAATCTCCTTCACCCCCAACCGGGATTGTCTGCAGGATGACGAAGTGCTCTACTTTGTGGGGCTGTTTGCCCGCTTAGGGTTCTCCAAATTCCGCCTGACCGGGGGAGAACCGACCATCCGCCCAGGCGTGGTGGAGCTGGTACGGCGCATCGCCGCGACGCCGGGCGTGCGCAAGCTCACCATGACCTCCAACGGCTTGCTTTTTGCCGGCCTGGCTGAACCGTTGGCTCAGGCAGGGCTGCAGCGGGTGAATTTCAGCCTGGACACACTGGATATGGAAAAATACCGCCAGTTGACCCAGCGGGACGCCCTTCCCCAGGTGCTGGCTGGCATCCACGCCGCCGAGGTGGCCGGGCTTACCCCGATCAAGTTGAACGTCGTGGTGGTGCGCGATCTCAACGAGGATGACGTCAGCGAGCTGGCACAGCTCACGCTACGCCATCCCTGGCAGGTACGCTTCATCGAGCTGATGCCCTTCGGACAGACGGCGGATTTTCAGCTCGACCAGGTGGTGAGTGCAGCCGAAATCCAGGCGCGGGTGGAGGCGCGCTTGGGACGTCTGGAAGCCGTGCAGCCGGGCAAGCTGGATGGGGAGGCCAGGCTCTTCCGCCTGCCTGATGGCTTAGGGGAGATCGGTTTCATCTCATCGGTCACCCAGCCCTTCTGTTGGGATTGCAACCGCGTGCGCCTGACCGCCGACGGTCGCCTGAGATTGTGCCTGCTGCGCGAGGATGAGGTGGATTTGCTCACCCCGCTGCGCACTGGCGCCACGCCGGAGGAACTGCGCAGCCTGGCGTTGGAGGCTATCTGGCGCAAACCATGGGGGAACAGGCTTGCCGAGGGCTCAGTGCCTGCCAACCGCCTGATGAGCCAGATCGGCGGGTGAACTCAAGTCTCGGGGGAGGCTGCCAGGCGGGAGAGCTTCATACCCACCTCGCGCCATTGCACCTTGGACACGCCCAGCTTCTGGCGGATCTTTTCGTGATCCACGCCGGCGCGCCAATCGCGCAAAGCGCAGGTCCAGCGACACATGTCAAATGAGATGTGCTTCACCAGGCCGGTCTCCTGGCTGAGATCCTCCAGCAGGTACTCCAATCGCCGTTGCGACCAGGGGAAGAGCCGGTCGGCCAGCGGGTATTGTGCCGCGTACTCGTGATATGCCTGCACCCAGGCGTCTGGCAGGTGGACCTTGCGTTCCTTGTAGCGGTTCTGTGGGCTGGCGTAGCGGATGAATAGAAACGGCGCTTCGGGAGCGTCGAGGACGACGTGATTGGGGGAGAGCGCCAGGCACTCGCCCTTCTTGATGCCGGTGTGGATGAGCAGGGTGAACAGGGTGAAAATCCTGGCGTCGGGGTGGGTGGCGTGGCGGTGCGCCTCGGCAGCTTTCATCGCTAACTCGACCTCGGCTTCGGTCAGGACAACCGGCAGTGGGCTGAGCACCGAGCGCTGCACGACCTTCTCGGCGGGATCGATGAGCAGGACCCCATTCTTATTTAGCCAACGGAAGAAAGCTTTAATGGAAGTGATGCGCCGCGAGAGGGTCTTGGGGCTGCAGGGAACGCCGCGCTGGTTGACCATCCAGTCCAGGAAATTGTTGATGTCCGTCGTAGCGATTTCCGCCAGGCTGCGGTCGGGGGGGAGAAAGCCGGCCAGGAGCTCCATGTCGTGCACGAAGGCTTTGACCGTATGGGGAGAATTGCCCTGATCTTGCAGGTAAAAACGCCAGGCTTCGATGGTAGGGGTAAGCAACGAGGTGGGGGAGATGTGTGCGGGGGTGGGTTTTGGAAACATGGGCAGGCTCCCTGGGTGAGAAAGTACACAATTGGATTTCGTATAGACATTGCGACCAGGTGAATTGTAGCCCTAAATGCCCTGTTTGTCAAACGGTTGTCCCCGGCTCACCCCGCGGCAGCTTCCCCCTGCAACCCTAGCTCGGCGGCGATCGAGCGCATGGCTTGGATCACATTCTCGACGTGTTCCCACAACTCGACCCCGAAGTCCTGCGCGGATTGGGCGATCTCCTCGCGGTTGGCGCCGGCGGCAAAAGCGCGGTCCTTCCATTTCTTCTTCACCGAAGACGCAGCCAGGTCGTGCAGCGAGCGCGAGGGGCGCACCAGCGCCACCGCGGTGACCAGGCCGGTGATCTCATCGCAGGCGTAGAGCGCTTTTTCCATCGTGGTTTGGCGGGGGACGCCGGTGTGGTCGGCGTGGCTCAACACGGCGTGCACGATGGTCTCTGGAACCCCGCGCTGGCGCAGGATAGGGGCGCCTGCCTGGGGGTGATTCTCCATCGTAGGGTGGATCTCCCAGTCGAAATCGTGCAGTAGCCCCGTCACGCCCCATAGCTCTTCATCCTGGTTGAGCTTACGCGCGTAAAAGCGCATCGCCGCCTCCACGGCAAGCATGTGGCGGACAAGGTTTTCGTTCTTCACGAATTCTCGCACCAGCGCCAGTGCCTCCTCGCGTTTCATTGCGCCTCCATGGGAAAGATGGGTTGGGGATCACCCAGGACAGGCGTCGGCCGGGTGATGTGCACTTCAACGAAAGCCACCAGTGTGGCGAACAGCTCGCGCACATCCCAGTACAGCCGCGCCGAACGGCGGTAGGAACGCAGGTCAGAGGAGATGCCGACTGCGTCCACGCCCAGGGCGCGGCAGGTGTAGATCGTGCGCGGCAGGTGGAACCCCTGAGTGACCAGGATCACGTTGCGCAGTCCGAAGACGTCCCGGGCGCGGTAGCAGGTGTCGTAGGTGCGCCGGCCAGCAAAATCCAGCACGATGTCTGCCTCAGGCACGCCCAGTTCCACGGCGTAATTGCGCATTGCTGAGGGTTCGTCATAGTCCAGCGTGCGGTTGTCCCCGCTCATCAGGATTTTTTGGATTTTACCGGCGAAGTAGAGCTGGGCGGCGACGGAGACGCGGTCGCGCAGCACAGCGGAAGGGCGCCCATCCCGCCACAAACCTGCTCCGAAGACGACCGCCGCGGGGCGCTCCGGCGCCCCCTCGACGCTGGTGAAAATGGCGCCCCGCGTGGTGAGCGCGGTGATCAGCCGCGGCGTGAGCAGGAGCAAAAGGAGGAGGACACAGGCCAGGATAACCAGAGACATAAGCGCTTTCAGTAACCGGCGGAGCATGCGCCGAATTTTACCACGCGCCTCCCCTCAGCGCGAACGCGGCCCAGGGACCTCCTTTACATTCGCAGTCCCTTGCCTCTTGCGGATTGACTCCACTGAATGTACAATCGCTAGCTTATGAGCGATGTCGAAGCCTCGTACCAGGCAGCCCTGGATTACCTGTACTCATTCGTCGATTATAGCCTGTCCAAGACCTTTCGTTACGCGCCGGTCAAGTTCGACCTGAACCGCATGCATCGCCTGTTGGAAGCGCTGGGGTCTCCGCACACCCGCTACCCGGTCATCCACGTGGCAGGCACCAAGGGAAAGGGCTCGGTGTGCGCCCTGTGCGCCAGCGCGCTGCACGCCGCCGGTTACCGGGTGGGGTTGTACACCTCCCCGCACCTCTCGGACTACGTCGAGCGCATCCAGGTGGATGGAGCGCCCATCTCGCACGCGGAACTGGTCGAGCTGGTGGAGGCGGTCAAGCCTGCGGTGGAGTCGGTCCCCGAGCTGACCACCTTCGAGATCACCACCGCCGTCGGTTTTCTGTGCTTCGCGCGCCGCGAGGTGGACGCTGCGGTCATCGAGGTCGGCTTGGGTGGCAGGTTGGACGCCACCAACGTGGTCACGCCGGACGTGGCGGTGATCACCTCCCTCTCGTACGACCACATGTACCTGCTCGGCGACACCCTGCCCGAGATTGCCGCAGAGAAAGCCGGAATTGTTAAGGAAGGCGTGCCGCTCATTGTGGCGCCGCAAGCAGAGGAGGCGCGTCAGGTAGTGGAGAGCGTCGCGCGCCAGCGCAACGCCCCGCTGATCCAGATCGGCCGCGACCTCCAATTTTCGCTCAAGGCCTACGACCTGCGAGGACAGACGATGGGCTTGTGGGCGCCGCTGGGAGGATCAGGCGAGGTAGCTGAGCTGGTGCCCCCCGGAATCGATGCCGCCCACCCGCTGGAGTTGTTCATCCCTTTATTAGGCAGCCATCAGGTGGAGAACGCCGCCACGGCTTTCGCCGCCTTGCAGGTCTTCAGCCGGGTTGCCCTGCCTCTCGGGCTGGAGGCGTTGCGGCGAGGGTTTGCCCAGGCTGCTTGGCCGGGACGCTTCGAGGTGCTGCGCCGCCAGCCGCCAGTGGTGGTCGATTCAGCCCACAACCGGGATTCAACTCGCAGGTTGCGCCTGGCCCTGGAGGATTACTTTCCCAAACGGCCGGTCGTGCTGGTGTTCGGTGCTTCGGAGGACAAGGACCTGGAGGGCATGTTCGCTGAGCTGCTGCCGCGGGTCAGCCAGGTGATCGCCACGCGCTCGTTCCATCCCCGGGCTATGGAGCCGGAAAAGATCGTGGAAATGGCAAATCAGCACGGGGTGCCCGCTCGCATTGTGGAGGACGTGGCTGATGCCCTGGAAGCGGCGCTCCAGGCAGCGGGACCGCAAGCCATGACCCTGGTGACCGGCAGCATATTTGTCGTTGCCGGGGCGCGCGAGGCCTGGGAAAAGCGGGTGGGAAGCAGAGCGAGTTCCCGCGCAGGCGCTTGAAATCGGGGCGGTTTTTCCACAGCGACCCAAATTGTGGTAAAACATATAGAAGTTACGCAGTTGAGCGTGATCCTCCCCCCAACTGCGACAGTCCTAACATACTTATCTCTAGACCATACCTGGATAGCCTTATGTTATCCAGTGGAGCTTAATAATGAAAGATGACGATTGGTACATGCGTGACCAGGATGAAGATTTCGGCGAGGCGTTGCATCGCCGCACCGAAGAGTTGTACGGCGTGCCGGATGCCAGCCTGGATGCCGAAGGCTTGATCCATTGCTCGGTCCTGCCGCTGCGCGACCTGGTAGTGTTTCCCCACATGGTTTCCCCGGTTTTCATCGGGCGCGAATCCTCCCTGCTGGCAGTGGAGGACGCCCAAACCTCAGACCAGACTGTCATTGCCCTCACCCAGCGCGATTCGGAGATCGAAAACCCCAAACCAGAGGACTTCCTGCCCATCGGCGTGGAGATCGCCGTCGGGCGCCTGCTGAGCATGCCGGATGGCTCGAACTCGGCCCTGGTGCAGGGTCGCAGGCGGGTGGAAATCGTGGAATTCACTCAGTTCGAGCCATTCATGAAGGTCAAGGCGCGGCCGGTTTACGAAATCCAGGAGATCGACCGCAAGACCGACGCTACCATGCGCACCGTGCTGGAGATGTTCCACAAGTGCGTCAAACTGGATCGCAGCCTGCCCGAGGAGGCTTACCTCTACGCGCTGAACATCGACGAGCCCGGCTGGCTGGCGGACATGGTCGTGGCGACTATCTCACCCCCCATCGAAGCGCGCCAGGAATTCCTCCTGGTGCAAGACCCCCTCCAACGGCTGGAGAAGGTGGTCACCCTGTTGGCAGAGGAGGCGGACGTCCTCGAGCTGGAGGACGAAATCCACACCCGCGCCCAGAACGAGGTCGACCGCACCCAGCGCGAGTTCTACCTGCGCGAGCAGATGAAAGCCATCCAGACCGAGCTTGGGGAGGGGGACCTGTGGTCGCGCGAGGTGTACGAGCTGCGCGCGCGCGTCGAGTCGGCTGGCTTGCCCGAAGAGGTGCAGGTGCGGGCGCTGAAGGAGGTGGAACGGCTGGGCCAGATGCCTCCCATGTCGCCGGAAGTGGGTATCCTGCGCACTTACGTCGAGTGGATCCTCGATCTGCCATGGGTGGCAGCCACTGAAGACAACCTCGACCTCAAGCACGCCGCTCACATCTTGGAGCGCGATCACTACGGCTTAACCAAAGCCAAGGAGCGCATTCTGGAATACATGGCCGTGCGCAGCCTGAGGCCTAAACGCTTGCGCCAGCCGATTCTATGTTTCGTCGGCCCACCGGGGACAGGCAAGACCTCCCTGGGGCGTTCGATCGCCGATTCGCTGGGTCGCAAGTTCGTGCGCCTTTCCCTGGGAGGCGTGCGCGATGAAGCCGAGATACGCGGCCACCGCCGCACTTACATCGGTGCTTTGCCCGGGCGTATCCTGCAAACCATGCGCCGGGCGGGCACGGTCAATCCGCTTTTCATGCTGGATGAGATCGACAAGCTCGGCCAGGATTTTCGCGGCGACCCTTCCTCGGCTTTGCTCGAAGTCCTCGATCCCGAGCAGAACCACGCCTTCTCCGACCACTACCTGGAACTGGCTTACGACCTCTCCAGGGTCATGTTCATCACCACCGCGAACTACACCGGCACGATACCTCCTGCGCTGCTGGATCGCATGGAAATCATCGAGTTCCCCGGCTACATCGAAGAGGAGAAGCTGGAAATCGCCCAGCGCTTTCTGATCCCGCGCCAGTTGGAGGAGAACGGGCTGGAAACCGGCGAGGTGACCTGGACGCAGGAGGCGCTGGTCAAGATCATCCGGGAGTACACCTACGAATCGGGGGTGCGCAACCTGGAGCGCGAGATCGGGCGCGTCTGCCGCAAGATTGCGCGCAGCAAGGCCGAGAACAAGCGCCGGGCAGCCGAGATCACCCCTTCGCTGGTGGGCAAGTTCCTGGGCCCTACCCAATTCTTCAGCCTGGAAGCGGAGCGCAAGGACGAAGTGGGCGTGGCGACCGCCATGGCCTGGACGGAGAACGGTGGCGAGATCATGCCGGTCGAAATTTTGCTCCTGGAAGGCAAGGGCAACCTGCAGATCACCGGCCAGATTGGTAACATCATGCAGGAATCCGCTCAGGCGGCGCTCTCGTACCTGAAGTCGCGCTCCAAGCACTTCCACATCGACCCGGAGATCTACGACCAGGTGGACATCCACATTCACATTCCGGAAGGCGCGGTGCCCAAGGACGGCCCCAGCGCGGGCATCACCATTGGCACAGCGCTGGTCTCCGCCTTCACCAACCGCGAGGTGCTGCGCGATGTAGGCATGACCGGGGAAATCACCCTGCGCGGCCGTGTGCTGCCAGTGGGCGGCATCCGCGAGAAAGTG
This sequence comes from Anaerolineales bacterium, assembly GCA_028687395.1. GTDB lineage: Bacteria > Chloroflexota > Anaerolineae > Anaerolineales > UBA4823 > JAQUAE01. The sequence continues at coordinate 11,329 of JAQUAE010000019.1, forward strand.
CTTGCAGCGCACCGCGCCGGCCTTAAGACCGTCATCCTGCCCCGGCGCAACCTGAAGGATCTGGTGGACGTGCCTAAAAGGGCGCGCAGCGAAGTCAAGATCGTCCCCGTGGATCACATGGACCAGGTGCTGCAGATCGCCCTCGCCCCGCCCAAGAAGACTGGCAGACCTCTGGCGCTCAAACGCAAAGCCAAATCCGAGGAGGAGGGCGAAGCGCCGCGCAAGCCTCGCCTGGGGACGAAGACAACTCCACCAACGATCCAGCCTAGCGCCTGAGCGTCGTTAGTTTTCCCTGAGGTAGCCTAGATGAACCGTGTAAGGTTACTCTGGTTGCTGGTGCTGGTGCTCGCCTGGCTGCTGACGGCGTGCAACCTGCCCTCGGAGCCGAATCCCGGCGAGAGCCCTCAGGCAAGCCCGGTCGTAGAAGTTACCGCCACGCCGGCCAACGCAACGCAGACGCCTGCGCTTCCCACACCTACCATTACGCCCACGCCTTTACCATCGGTTGCCGACGACCAGCTCCTGGCCGTGGTTCTGCTCCCAGAAACCGAGGTTTTGACCCTGCATGCCCAGCCGGGCGAGGGGGCACCTGTGATTGCCAGCGTTGACTCCCACGCCAGCGGCCTCGCCCACCAGCGCAACCTGCAAATTGTGGAAGGCGCCGCCTGGTTGGAAATAACCACGCCCGAGGGCGTCACGGGTTGGGCGAACACCCGCTACCTGACCGCCCAGGTGAGCGCAGAGGCCTTCTGCCTGGACACCAGGGTGAATGAATTGGTCACGCAATTTTCCCAGGCTGTTCAAAAGCGCGACGGGCAGGCGCTGGCCCAACTGGCCAGCCCCACCCACGGGCTGCGCATCCGCCATGAATGGTGGAATCCTGAAGTGGTATTCGCCACTCCCCAGGAGATCGCCGTCCTGTTCAGCGATATAACCTCCCGTGAGTGGGGTTTGGGGGATGGCAGCGGGCTACCCATCCAGGGGACCTTCAACGAGGTGATCCTTCCCGGGTTGGATGACGTCTTAGGGCAGGCTTCGCCGGCGTGCAATACCCTCGAGCAGGGGCTGGCAGCAGGTGGCACCGCGGGCTTCATCGAGTGGCCCTTCGAGTACGCCAACTTCAACTACGTCTCCGTGTACCGCCCCGCCCCGCCGGGGGACGAGTTGAACTGGCGAACCTGGGCGATTGGCATCGAATTCATCGCCGGGCAGCCGTATATCGTCGCCCTGGTGCAATATCACTGGGAGATTTGAGCCTGGCGGGGTTCAGGGGCAGGCGTTCTGCAGGTGTTCTTCGAAGGTCCTGGCGAAACTGTGCCTGCCCTGCCCGTCGCAGCCGGAACGGAAGTAGAAGTAATCCGACTGTACAGGAAATGCCACCGCCTGTAAAGCCTGCAAGCTGGGATTGGCGATCGGGCCGGGGGGCAATCCGGGATACAGGTAGGTGTTGTAGGGGGAGTCAAAGCCGAGGCCTTCGGCGCTGAGAGGATTAGTCCACCAGGTTTTCTGTTTCTTGTTGTAACCTAAAGCGTACTGGACGGTGGGGTCGGCGTCGAGTTTCATCCCCGCCGCCAGCCGGTTGAGGTACACGGAGGCGATCAAGGGCATCTCGTCCTTCTGGATGCTCTCGCGCTCGACGA
>JAQUAE010000321.1 GCA_028687395.1 Anaerolineales bacterium
AGGGGGATTTCTTTACAATTGCCATCGCAAAACACCTCGACAGGCAAGCCAAAGCGGGCTTGCGTTTCGCCGGCGTACCAGCGCAGCGCTGCCAGGAGCCCCAGATCGTCCAGTTGGGGAGGGTGCAATCCGGAGACCAGGCGCTGCAGCTCGACCAGGCTTTGTGTGGCCAGCTCCTGTAACTGTTTGGCTTGCTGGCTGGCTTTCCGCGGTTTGGTTTCGACGATCTCGCTCAGGCCGCGCAAGCCCAGGCCCAGGGCGGTGAGCGCCTGACCGGTCTCATCGTGCAGTTCGCGGGCGATGCGCTGCCTTTCGTTCTCCTGCGCTTTAACCGTGCGGTGCAGAAGCTCATTGCGCAAGGCCTCCAGGCGACGCCTTTCTACCTGTTGGGCAACGCGTAAATTTGCTATGCGCCGGGCATCTTCGACCTCAAAGGTCCGCAAGGAGCGGATAATGAAAATCGATGCCATACAAGCCATGGCGGCGCGAAAGACCTGGATGGGAAAGCCAAACACGCCCATGAAAACCGAAGCGTTCAGGTACTGGGAGGGAAAGATGGTGCTGGCAGAGGTGAATAGCTGTCCGATGCCTCCATAAAGCCCGAAAGCCAGGGCAGCCAGGGCAACATCATTGCCGAAACTGTGCATGCCCTTTACGTAGAAGCGCTGGCGTTGCAGTAACAGTCCCCACATGGTTAGCGCCGCTCCGGGGATGGCCAGGGCGTAACGGGTGTAAACATCCGCGGAGATGATTTGCAATCTACCGGCTGGTTGGGAATTCAGGATCCACGCCAGCCCTGTAGCCCAGATGGCGAAAACAGCCAGGCCGGCGATGATTGCCGATTTAACCGAAATCTTCACCGCAATCAGGCGCGCCCCGAAAGCCACCAGGAAAAAGAACGAGGCGGCGAGCATGAACAGGCGGAAATAATCGACGCCCAGGGCGTGGGGCGCGCCGCCGGTCAATTGCGCCTGAATGAGCAGAAACATCTCGACCCACTCGTGGCTGCCATGCACCAACCCGAACCAGATGAGCGGCTTCAGAGCCTGGGCGAACTCGGATTCCGAGTTGTGCCCGGCTTCGAGCAACACGGCCAGACCCATGCTGAAGAAAGAAAGCCCGTAGATGAAATAGATGGCGATGATATTTTGAGCGAAGAACTCAGACATCGGCGTTATTTTTCTAAAGCGCCAGCTTTGATCCAGGCGATGACTTGGGTGAGTTCATCGATGGTCAGTTGGCCGGGATGCGCCCCGGCGGCCTGCACCTGCACCAGCTTGCTGGCGTCTGGGTCGCCTGGTACGATTGCCGGGCCGCTGTTACCGCCTTTCAGGGCATCCCGGTAGGTCGCCAGGGTCAGCCCACCGACAGCGGTCACGCCATGGCAGGCGCCGCAGCGGTTGCGGAAGAGGCCTTCGTAATAGCCGGCCCAGGAGTCGGAGGCCACGCCTTGCCCGGGCTCGGGTGCAGGTTCGGGGGTTGGGGTGGGGCGAGGCGTTGGGGTGAGCGGGGCGTACACCTGGGCAGTTTCGCCGCGCGGCACGGTGGCGATGGCAGTCTCCTCGGCGGTGAAGAACAACACTGCGCCGGTGAGCAGGGCGGCAGCCAGGAGGGCTGCGATGGGGAAGTAGACGCGTTGCCGGCGCCGGATGGTTTCGGGTGGAGGCGGTGGGGTTGCCTGGCCGCTCTCGATTGCCGCCAGCTCGGCGGGGTGCTCCTCAGCCATCTCGTGGCGCGTCAGCTTGCCGGTAAACATGCTCTTATTGAAATGGCGCAGGTGCACGTGATAGAAGTGCCAGATGATGATCGCCAGGACTGCCAGCAGTGCTTCGCCGCCGTGGGCGGCTTTAGAGGCGGGGATGAACTCACCCGGGAGCAGGCGTGCCGTGACGATTGGGTTCCACATCATGAAGCCAGTGATGCCCATGAGCAGCGTGCCCCACACCACGGCCAGGTATTCCATCTTTTCGGCGTAGTTGTAGCGACCGTAGTAGGCTTTGTGTTTGCGCAAGTCCATGTAATAAGCGACATCCTGGATGAGGTGGCGGAAGTCCTCCATTGTGGGCATCATGCTGATGTCGATGCGGTAGACGATGATCTTATATAGCACCGCCAGGACGTGATAGACGCTGACTGCGGCCAGGGTGATGGCAGCCACGTGGTGCACCTGGCGGATATTCTCGATGCCACCGAAGAGGCGAATGATGCCTTCACCCAGGGTGGAGGTGGCATATTTCTGCGGGATGCCGGTGAGCCCCAGCAAGGTGAAGGAGACGAGCAGCACCACGTGCTCGATGCGCTGGGAGAGGCTGAAGCGCACGTAGGTCTTGGCGGGCGTGGCTTTCACGTCCGTCGTCTCGAGGGTGGAGCGCTTCTTAGACATGAGGCGCCTCCTCATCTGAGGGTGACGCTTCCTCCGGCGGCGCGCTGCTCTCGTCCGGGGGTTGCGCGCCGGATGCAGAGGCGCTGGCTTCGCTATCTTCGGGCACTCGCTTGGGGCGGACCTTTTCCACCGCGGCGAGGGTCTGAGCGCTGCTGGCACGCAGCCAGGCGAGCAGCCTGTGCGGCAGACGGGTGGTGCGAGCCGTCTTGGAGAAATCCAGGATCACGAGCAGGGCCATGCCGCCTAACAGGGTGGGGATAAAGATCTTATAAAAGAGGTTGACGTAATATACCAGAGGATATTTTTCCGGCGAGGGGATATAGTGCGAGAGCCAGGCGGTGGGGAAATTGGCGCTCGCCCCGGGGTGGCAGACCTGGCAGCGAACAAGAAGGTTCTCCTGCACGTGCAAGCCGTGCACCGGGTCGTCCACGCTGGGGATGTCGTGGATGCCATGGCAGTCGTAACACACCGGTTTGTTGGTCTCGGCATCCGGGGATTGCTTCTCGAAGAGCACCACGGTGGTGCCATGGAAGTCAGAGACGTAGGTGTTCAGCACGTTGGTGGAGATGCCATACTTATCCATTATGTCGGGGTCGGTATGGCAATTGGCGCAAATCGCGGGCGATTTCAGGCGGAAGGCGCCGGTGGTGGGGTCTTCGATGTTGTGCACGCCGTGGCAATCGATGCAGGTGGGCACGTCGCGATTGTTCTCATCCACCAGGGCGTTGCCATGCACGCTGGTGAGGTATTTTTCGTAGATTTCACTGTGGCACTTGGCGC
>JAQUAE010000322.1 GCA_028687395.1 Anaerolineales bacterium
TCTTCGATGTTGTGCACGCCGTGGCAATCGATGCAGGTGGGCACGTCGCGATTGTTCTCATCCACCAGGGCGTTGCCATGCACGCTGGTGAGGTATTTTTCGTAGATTTCACTGTGGCACTTGGCGCAGGTTTGCGGCACCCACAGGCGCGCCTCGGGAAGCAATTGCTGAGTTTGCGGGTCTTTCAATCGCCGGGTGGCATGGGCGCTGTGGCAGTCGGTGCACACCGCAGCTTCTTGCTTCCCTTCTGCCAGCGCCCTGGCGTGGACGCTGTCCTGGGTGAGTTGGTATTGGGCAGCATGGCAACGCTGGCAGGCGTTATTGAGCTCGAGGGTGACCTGGCGCAGGCTGGCTGCGCTGTACGCTGGGTGTGGGTATTCGCCCACCTGGGTATGGCACTGGACGCAGGCGTATCCCAGCGAGCCATGGATGGAGGCCTCATACTCGTCTGGGGAGGCGTAGAGGTCGAGAATCTCGCCGTTCTCGAGGGGCATGCTCAAACCAGGGCGCCCGTGGCATTCCAGGCAGGTGTCGTTGCCGATGGAGAGCAACCCTGGGCTGGCTCGTGGCGGGAGAGGGGTGGGGGTAGGCGCGGCGTTTTGCGGCGGGCTGGCTGCTCGAGCGCTGAGCGATGTGCTCAGGATGGCCAGTGCTACTCCCAGGACCGCCAGGAGGAGACCAAGCCTGTGCCCGGAGGACGATTTTTGAATGGCCAGCCGGCTCATGCGGCGCCTCCAGGTTCGCTTTCCTGGGGGTGATTTTCTGCCAGAGGGGTACCGGGGACGAGCATTTGCAGCTCGAGGGCGTGGAAGTTGCGCATATCCTTTTCGGTTAACCAACCAGTAAAAATGCTCAGGTTCAGGCGCTCGACGTGGACGTGGTAGAAATGCCAGATCAGGACGAAAGCCACCGCCACAATCGCCTCGGTGCTGTGGGCCAGCTTGGCGGCGGGAATCACCCCGCCAGGCAAGAATTTGGTGGCTGTGATGGGGAACCAAAGCACCAGGCCGGTGGCGATCATGATGCCAACGCCGAAGAAGAGGAACCAGTAGGTCACCTTCTGCTCGAAATTGTATTTGCCGAAGGCGGGTTTTTCCTTGCTGAGGAAGAGCAGGTACTTGAGCATTAGCCAGGCGTCGCGAAAATCGCTCAGGCTGGGGAAGATATCTCCGCTCAGCCGCCGCTGGAACAATAAGGCGATGGCGTTGCCGAGGTGATAGAGCACTTCGAGGATGAGCAGCAGGGCGGCCAGGTGGTGGATTTGTTGGAAGAGCTGCACGCGCTCGGGGGTGGAGAGAATTTGCTGGCTGATCTCGTGGGCGCGATATTTTTGGGGCAGGCCGGTCAGGGCGAGAACCAGCGCGCTCAGTATCAGGATGGCGTGCTCCCAACGCTGCCCTAAGGTAAAGCGCTGAAAGGTGCGCACCAGGCGGGTGTGCTCAGGCGTGGCGGATCGAGGGATTGCGCTCATTGCAGGCTCCTCCGGACGCGGTCGACAGTGGAGCGAATGATCTGTAGGGCGACGTAAATGATCGATAACCATAAGACGAGCTTGACGAAGTATTCATAAAAGACCTTCGTGTAGAAAAGGTACGGCGTGCGCACCAGGTTGATGGAGTTGTGGCCCGTCCAGGCGCCGGTCCAATTCGGGCCAGCGCCGGGATGGCATTTCTGGCAGGTAGCCAGCAGCCTGGCTGGATTGACCGTGGATTCTGGATCCAGCGTGGTGCGAATATTGTGAATACCGTGGCAATCGGTGCATACCGCGCTGTCGTGCCATATAGTCGGCCAGCGTGCCTTGTACACCGAGACGTCCACACCGTGCCAGGAGAGCTGGTAGATGTCGTAGACCTCAGCCGACAACCCGTATTTCGCCATCAGCTCGGCATCGGCGTGGCATCCGGCGCACAGTTCGGGAGTTTTGACGCGGAACTGCGGCGTGCGTGGGTCAGCGATGCTGTGCACGCCATGACAGTCGGTGCACACCGGTACGTCGGGGTTGCCCTGGCTCAGGGCGCCGCCGTGCACGCTGGCTTTATATTCAGCGTAAACGCTGGCATGGCATTGCCCACAGGTCTCCGAGATGTGCGTCCTGGGTTCACCCAGGGCCTTAATCTCGTGGGCGCCGTGGCAGTCGGTGCAGATGGGCGCCTCCAGCTTGCCGGCTGCAGCCATCTCCGCGTGGATGCTGTCCAGGGCCTTATCGTAGTTCGTCGAGTGACATTTCTGGCAAGCCTGATAATATGAACGCGACAGTTCGCGACGGGTGTTGAATTTGATTTCCGGGTGCGGGTAGGTGGTAATCTCGCTGTGGCAGGCCTGGCAGGTGAGCCCCTGAGAGCCGTGGGCGGAGCGGGCGAGCATCTCCTCCGAGGCGTACAGTGAGAGGGATTCGCCATCCGGGAGGGTCATCTGCAACGCCGGGTCGTTATGGCAACTCAGGCAGTAATCCACGCCCTCTTGAGCCAGAGCCGGGGAGGGGGAAACGATGGCTGATCCAAACGCAATCGCCCCCGAGACGGCTAAGATCGCGGCGAGCATGCGAGTTTCAAACTTTGCCATGTGCCAGGCCTCCTTGCGGGTGATTGTTTTCGTTTTCGGGCGGCTCCTGGGGAGGCGGCGCGGATCGTTTGAGCAAGCCCCACCTGCGCAGGAGCTCGGATAAGCCGAGCATGATCAGCAGCGGCACCAGGCATCGCAGGAGGAATAAGACGGCGAGATAAAGGGGATTAACTGATGGGTCGTCCATGGGGGAGCTCTCCAGCGCTTATTGCGCCTGCGCCAGGCGTAGCCACCGGCAGGCAGACGCCTTGGCTGCAAACAAAATGGAGGATGAGGAGGTCTTTTCTCATTTTACTCTCATATTGTACACTAGAACCGCAGACGGGCTCCCTGCCAGGTTACGCAGGATAAGGCGAAGCGTGACAGCGCCGACATCAAGCTTCGCCTTATCGTGGGAATTGGACGGCGAACTTCAGGAGTGAAGCTGCTTGGGAAATAAGGGTAATATTAACACTCCCAGGGTGAGGATGGTCAGGGCGTACCCGACCACCCCCAAGGCCACACCCCATTCCACGAGATTCGGCGTGTACTTTCCCGGCTCGAGCTGGTAGAGCGTACCGGGCGTGTAGGACAGCGGGACGAACAGGCCGGTGAC
>JAQUAE010000323.1 GCA_028687395.1 Anaerolineales bacterium
TGCGCCCCTTCCCCAGCGGCAATGTCGATACCCAGGTGCCCGGACCAGTAATCGTTCCCGGAGAGGGTGTGGTTGGCGGCAGGCCAGACGAACGAACCGCTGCCATAAGCCCCTTCGTAGCTGCCTTCACAAGCGCCGCCCCCGTACAGGGCGCGGGAGACGCCCGCCCGGCCGCGCGGAATAACCGGAATGACCCACTGGCGGAACTCGCGATGCCCGCCGGGAATCATGACCCATTTCCCCATCTCCACCGCCGGGTCGGTCAAATCTAGCTGGTTGCCAGCCCATTCCAGGATCGACTCCACCTGAGCATCGAAGCGCCCCGCAACTGCCTCCAGGCTATCCCCACTCTGCCATTGGTAATACACTCCATCGGTTGGTGGAATCTTCAGCTTCATCCCGGCGTACACCAGGTCGGGATTGTCGTTGAGCAAATCATAATTCGCCCACAGGATGGTTTCCGGCTCGAGGCGGAACTTCTGGGCGATCTCGAAGATCGAATCGCCCTCCACCACGGTGTACTCGCGGGCTTCCAGGCTGGGGCGCTTGGGTATGATGGTCAACAGGGAGGATTTGCGCGTGATTGCAGCAGCAGGCGAGGCGGCTGTCACTTCTGGCAGGGTCACCTTGCCGCTATCCACCTGGGCGCTCTGAACAGCGGCGTCCTGAGCCGCCAGGCTGCGCCGCGCCCCCGCGCCCATCCAGCTCCGCCAGGCCAGGAGGCCGGCCAGCAGGACGGCGAGAAGGGATATCCCCCAGGCAAGAATGGCGATGCGGTTTGGGCGAGCGGTCGCCGGCGGTTTGGGCTGCTCCCCGCCCGGCGACTGTCGAGCGAACACTTACATGTCCTCGGTCAGCGTCTCGAGGAATTCCTGGTTGTTATTGGTGCGGCTAATGCGTTGCAGGATCGCCTCGGTGGCGTTGGATGGGTCCATGCCCGCACCGTGCGGCGGCTGGGTGACCATCTGGTCGTACATGCGCCGCATTAACCAGACGCGCGGGGTGATATCCGGGCCGAGGAGCAGTTCTTCGCGCCGGGTGGAGGAACGCTCGATGTCGATAGCGGGGAAGATGCGCCGCTCCTGTAAGCGTCGCGAGAGATGCAGCTCCATATTGCCGGTGCCTTTGAATTCCTCGTAGACTACGTCGTCCATGCGCGAGCCGGTATCGATCAGGCAGGTGGCGATGATAGTGAGTGAGCCGCCCTCTTCGATGTTGCGCGCCGCGCCGAAGAAGCGCTTTGGCGGGTAGAGGGCAGACGGGTCGATGCCGCCGGAGAGCGTGCGGCCGGAGGGCGTGACCACCAGGTTGTAGGCACGCGCCAGGCGGGTGATCGAATCCATCAGGATGACCACGTGCCGGTCGACCTCGACCAGGCGCTTGGCCCGCTCCAGCACCATTTCTGCAACGCGCACGTGAGAGGTGACCGGCTCGTCGAAGGTCGAGGAGACCACTTCGGCGTCCACCGAGCGATCCATGTCGGTCACTTCCTCCGGGCGTTCGCCGATCAAAGCCACCATCAGGTGCACGTCGGGATATTTGTTGGAGATAGCGTTGGCGATCTCCTTCAGAATGGTAGTCTTGCCAGCTTTTGGCGGGGAGACGATCAGGCCGCGCTGCCCGCGTCCGATGGGCGTCACCAGGTTGATCAGGCGAGTGGCCAGGGTGTGCCGGTCGGTCTCCAGGTCGAAGCGCAAGTCCGGGAAGATGGGGGTCAGCGATTCGAACGTCGGGCGGTTTCGGGCCTCTTCAGGATCAATGCCGTTGACGTTCTCGACCTTGAGCAAGCCGTAATGGCGCTCCGAATCGCGCGGCGGGCGCACCTGTCCGAGGATCAAATCCCCGTTGCGCAGGTTGTAGCGCCGAATTTGCGACTGGGAGACGTACACATCGTACGGCCCGGGTTGGTAGTGCCCGGAGCGCAAGAACCCGATCCCCTCGCTCATGATTTCGAGGATTCCTCCACGCATCTCCAGGCCATTGCGCTCGGCTTCCACCTGTTTGATGCGCAGGATCAGATCTTCCTTCTTGAGCCGGGAAGCGTCCTTGATGTCGAGGTCATAGGCTTTCGTGCGCAGCTCAGACAGGGATTGATTTTCCAGTTCCACGATTTTTACATTGTTCATGTCTTTCCTCGCCTCTGTTGAAGCAGGTTCAGCCCATTTGGTCAACCCCGGGAGCTATCCCCAGGCGTGTCGCCTCGGCTGCAGTTGGGGGCTGATACAAGGGTTATTTTTTATTAACTACCCACATGCAGGGAAATGCATTCAACTTGCATATTGGTTCAGGAGGATACAACGCAACAGGTATGCAATTTTTCAAGCAATCAGGGTGTAAGACCTCTTTTTTGGTGGGTTGAATTCCGTTCTGGCTTCTTTACCCAAATACCATCCCAGACAACGTGCACCAGCCGACGCGAGTTGGCCAGTTCTTGGTTAACTGATAAATAAGGGGATAAAGGCAATGATCCGGTGGCTAATGTAAAAAATTGAGTCGTAACGCTAATGAGTTCGTGCTAAACGATGGGGGGTGTCGCAGTCAATCCCCTGACCTGTGCCCCATTATACACCATATTTGTCAAGTAAATACACCAATTTAATATCCCTCAAATCTGACTTCCGGAGCTCCCTCCGCCTGGGTGAGAGCTCCGGGAGGGTGTTGAGGTCACCAGGCGCCCTTGAGCCATCCCGCCGCCAGCAAGGGTAGCGCTGCCAGCAGCGCCAGACCTCTCAGGCAGTTGCCCGGGATCGGGGAGGCGGGCGTCTGGCTGGCGCTGCCGCTGGCTTCTTGCGGCGCCGGCTGGGGCGTGGCGGTCGCGGGTAGCTTCAGCGGCTCTGCCTGGGCATCCGCCGCCACCACCTCGTAGGCTTGCCCCTGGAAGAAAGCAATCACCCGCTCTCCCAAAGCGAACGCAGCGCCCAGTTCCGGGCTGGCTGCCGCCAGCTTGAAGTAATCCTCGGAAAGGAAGGCGACCTGCCTGGCAGTCATCTGGTCGGGATCGAATGCCGTGTCCACCCACACACCGTCGCCTAGAACGAAAGTGCGCGACCCGACTATGCGCACCACCTCACCCGCCTCCTCGGCGGGAGGCGCGGGCGCTTCCGCTCCTGCCATTGCCCCCTGGTCCGCCGCCTTCTGCACCGCGCCTATACCATA
>JAQUAE010000324.1 GCA_028687395.1 Anaerolineales bacterium
GAGGACCTGGACCTGGTGCTGGAGATGCTGGCGGAGGCGCTGCGCCACCCGACCTTTCCCAAAGACCAGGTCGAGCGCTTGCGTGCGCAACTGCTCACCGGGCTGGCAATTCGCGCCCAGGACACTGGCGACTGCGCCTCGCTGGCCTTTGACCAGCTCGTCTACGCCAACCACCCTTACCGGCGCCCGGAGGATGGCTACCCGGAGACGGTGCAGGCGATCACGTGTGACGACCTGGAGGCGTTCCACCGCACCCATTTCGGGCCGCGCGGTATGGTGCTGGTCGTGGTGGGGGCCATCGACCCGCAGCAGGCGGTCGAGAAGGTGGCCAGAGCCTTTGGGGATTGGCGCAACGAAGCGCAGCCTGCCCCACCGGTACTGCCCCCGCTGGCGCGCCTGGAGGAGAATAAGCGAACCAAGGTGGACCTGCCCGGTAAGGTGCAGGCCGACTTGCTGGTGGGCTCGGCCGGGCCGGAGCGCCGCTCGCCGGATTTCCTGGCGGCAGCATTGGGCAACAGCGTCCTGGGGCAGTTCGGCATGATGGGGCGGGTGGGCGCTGTGGTGCGCGAGCAAGCCGGATTGGCCTATTACGCTCATAGCAGCCTGGGGGGCGGCATGGGGCCAGGACCGTGGATGGTCTCGGCGGGCGTGGCCCCGCAGAACGTGGACAAGGCGGTAGAGATGATCATCAGCGAGATCGGCCGCTTCGTCTCCGAGCTGGTGGAGGAAGAAGAATTGGCTGACAGCCAGGCGAACTTCATCGGGCGGCTGCCGTTATCGCTGGAGTCCAACAACGGTGTCGCCTCGGCGCTGCTCAACCTGGAGCGCTACGATCTGGGGCTGGATTACTACCAGCGCTACGCCGGGCTGGTGCGTTCGGTGCGGCGCGAGGACGTGCTGGAGACCGCGGCGCGCTACCTGAACCCGCAACGACTGGCAATTGCCGTCGCTGGACCGTAGCTGGGGCAGCGCGGAGGTGAGGGATGAAGCTGCGCAGCGGCGTAGACCTGGTCGAAGTGGAGCGGCTGCAAGGAGTGGTGCGACGCTATGGGGAGCGCTTCCTGCAGCGGGTGTACACGCCGCGAGAGCTGGCGGAAGCTGGAGGCAGCCCAGCCTCGCTGGCGGCGCGCTTCGCGGCCAAGGAGGCCGCCTCCAAGGCGCTAGGCAGCGGCATCGGGCGGGTTGGCTGGCAGGAGATCGAAGTGCTGCGCCCGGCGGGAAACCAGCCGCAACTGGTGCTGCACGGCGCGGCGTCGCTGATGGCGTGCGAGCAGGGGCTGACTGCCTGGTCGCTCAGCCTGAGCCACACCGGCGAGCTGGCCATCGCCCTGGTGGTAGCGCTGGGGGAATAACTCTTCCGTTCTTCGTAGTTTCGGCGACAGGGCGCCTGCCCTCAAGGCATTTGTTCGGCGATGGTTTGACCGTCGCCGCCTTGTTGCCCCTTGTTTTCCGACGGTCGAACCGCCGGGCATCACGAAGTGGTGGCGCTGGGGGAATAATTATTTGGTTCTACGGTACCTCGAGATTCTTCGCCCGTTGCTCGCGTGGCGTTTCGCAATTCTCCGACGCGCGCGAGGCCGTGCGCACGCCCATCGCGGAGGCGTCATTCGCCGCCGCCTCCTTCGACGTTGTGTTTTGCGTGAACGTGATCCATCATCTGCAGCGGCCGATGGACCTCGTCCGGCAAGCCAGCCGCCTGTTGCGGAAGGGTGGGGCGCTGGCGGTCATTGGCGGCGGCCCCCACCAGGGCAGCGATCAATGGTACCTCTATCGCTGCTTCGAAGAGGCTTATCGCCGTGACCTGGCGCGTTACCCGGGCTGGCAGGTGCTCTCGGAATGGATGGCGCAAGCCGGCTTGAGCGCCCTCGAGCTCTGCGAGGTGGAACGCTACCGCAGTAGCTATGCCGGTCGCCAGGTGTTCGACGACCCCTTCCTGCAGCAGGGCTCCCGCTCCCAGCTTGCCTTGCTCAGCCAGGCGGAGTACCGGCAAGGCCTGGCCAGGATCGAGGCCGAGATTCGTGCCGCCGAAGGGCGTGGCGAGACTGCCCTGTTCGAGGAAGACGTGCCCATGCTGATGCTGGTGGGGAGGAAGACCTGACACGCTTAACCCCACCCGGTGCCTGCATGCATTGCCTCACCGTTGCCGCTGAACGTTCAAGCCCCGCCGCGGCATTCGTCCTTCCCCCAGCATAAATCGGACAATTTAAGTAGGAATATTGTGATACTATTATTCTGAAAGTCATTCCACGCTGCCCGTATGGGAAGGAGGTACTCCAATGAGCAACCAACCAAGAGTCATGGTGATGGTGGGCACCCGCAAGGGTGGTTTCATTTTCACCAGCGATAAAGAGCGCAGGAAGTGGTCCGTGAGCGACGTCTTGTTCAAGGGTTGGAACATGATGCACATGTGCATGGACCCGCGCCATGGCAGGCTGCACACCGCCGTCAGCCACTTCGTCTTTGGCGCGACCACGCACTACTCGGATGACCTGGGCCAGACCTGGACTCAGGCCAGGGTGAACCCGGCGTTGACGCGGCCTTCGAAATCTGGCCGCCCACCAGGCACCGTGGAGGAGGCCTTTTCCGGGCAGCCCGTTCCGGATACGCAAGAGCAGGTGGTCAAGGTTTGGAACATCACCCCGGGGAGAGCGGAGGAACCGGACGTGCTTTACGCCGGCATCCAGCCGGCCGCGCTGTTCAAGTCCACGGACCGCGGTGTGACCTGGGCGCTCATCGAGAGCCTGTACGATCACTCCCAACGCGGCCAATGGATGCCCGGCGCGGGCGGCTTGTGCCTGCATACCATCCTGCTCGACCCGCGCGACGCGCAGCGCATGTACGTGGCGATTTCCTCCGCAGGCACCTACCGCAGCGACGACGGCGGCGCGACCTGGCAACCGCGCAACAAGAACGTCCTGGCCGAGTTCCACCCTGAGAGTTACCCTGAATTCGGCCAGTGTGTGCACAAGATGGACATGCACCCTTCCCGCCCCGAGGTGCTCTTCCAGCAAAACCACTGCGGGGTTTACCGCAGCGACAACTGCGGCGACGACTGGATCGACATCGGCGATGGCCGGCTTCCCAGCCGCTTCGGCTTCCCCATCGTAGTTCACCCCCACGAGCCGGACACGCTCTATATTGCTCTGGAGGAGA
>JAQUAE010000325.1 GCA_028687395.1 Anaerolineales bacterium
ATTTTGCCAACGAGTTGAAGGACGAATTCGATATCATCGTACCCAACGTCGAAACTCCCATGCGCATGCTTTCAGGTGGCAACCTGCAGCGGGTGATCCTGGCGCGCGAGATTTCTACCGAGCCGGCGTTGATGATTGCCGTACAGCCGACGCGCGGGTTGGACGTGGGCGCCATCGAAGGTGTGCACCGGCTGCTACTCGCCCAGCGCGATGCGGATTCGGCGATCCTGTTAATTTCCGAGGAATTAGAGGAATTATTGTCGCTCAGCGACCGGATTTATGTCATCTACGAAGGGAAGATCATGGGCGAAGTGAGAGGCGCAGACATCGACACGATTGGCCAGATGATGACCGGGACGCCATTGGAGCAGATTAATCGCGAGAGGAGCGTGACGCCGTGACCGAGCAGTCCGTTTCCTCGCCCGGGCGCGCCTGGCGTTTCCCGCTGACCGTGCGCTTCGAGCCGCGCCTGGTAGAGCCCCCCAGGTGGTTCCCCTTGCTGGTTTCATTTGGCGCCATTTTCTTTGCCCTGGTGCTCGGCGGGGGGGTCATCGCCCTGGCTGGCGGAGACCCGGTGCGTTCGTACGCCCACATCGCGCGGGCATCCTTCGGCAGTCTCGGCGTGTTCTCGGACACGCTGGTGAAAGCTACCCCCCTCATCCTGGTCGGCCTGGCCTGCGCGCTGGCCTTCCGCATGCGCCTGTGGAACATCGGCGCCGAGGGCCAGTTCTTCCTGGGGGCTTTCGGCGCCAGTGCGGTAGTGCTCATCCCCTTGCTCCCCGAAAACACCTCGCCGTGGATATTCATCCCGGTCATGATCCTGGCCGGCATCCTGGCGGGCGCCATCTGGGGATTCATCCCTGGCTTCCTCAAAGCCAGGTATAACGTCAATGAGATCATCACCACCCTGATGATGAACTACATTGCCGTCGCCTGGAACAATTTCTTCATTTACGCGGTGTGGACTGAGGGCGGTTTCCAGATGTCGCACATGTTTCCGCGCAATGCCTGGCTGCCGCGCCTGGCGGATTACGCCAAAGAGGTGCCTGTCTTCCGCGGGCTGACTGTTCACCTGGGATTGGTGCTGGGAATCATTGCCGCCTTCGTGGTGTGGTTCATCCTCTACCGCAGCCGTTGGGGGTACGAAATTCGCCTGATCGGCGATAACCCCACCGCCGCTCGCTACGCCGGGCTAAACATCACCCGCAATACCATACTGGTGATGATGGTCTCGGGAGCTCTGGCCGGGCTGGCGGGCATGTCGGAAATTACAGGGGTGGTGCACCGCTTGCAGGGCTCAATTTCCCCCGGATATGGTTTCACCGGCATCATCATCGCCTGGCTGTCCAAGCTGAACCCCTTTGCGGTGATCCCCGTCTCGGTCCTGTTCGGGGCGCTGATCCTGGCCGGGCGGGAGATCCAACCTTCAGGTGTACCCAAGATGATCCAGGGCATCATCCTGGTCAGCTTGATTGCCAGCGATTTCTTGCTCAGGTACCGTTTGCGCATCGTCTTACGAGGGCGGGAGGTGTAGATGGATCCGATCATCATTCTCCAGGCTGGGGTAGCGAGCGGCACGGTGTTGCTCTTTGCCACCATCGGGGAGCTGTTTGCGGAGCGTTCCGGTGTGCTGAACCTTGGAGTCGAGGGTATGATGCTGGTAGGGGCGATGAGCGCCTTCAGCGTCGCCGTCTCCACCGGTAACCCCTGGGTCGGTTTGCTGGTAGCGATGCTCGCAGCCGGATTGTTCTCGCAGATTCACGCCTTCATTACCATCACGCTGCAGGCCGACCAGGTGGTCAGCGGGCTTTCGCTTACCTTCCTGGGAACCGGCGTCAGCCTGGTGCTGGGCGAGGGGTTGAGCAAGGCTGGGACGATTTCCTTGATGCCGGCTTTTTCCATCCCCCTGCTGAGCCAGATTCCATTGCTCGGCCCGGTGTTCTTTACCAACCAAAGCGTGCTGGTCTACATTGGATACCTGCTCACGCCGCTGGCCTGGTACTACATCAACCACACCCGCCCGGGGATGCACCTGCGAGCTATCGGCGAGTATCCGGCGGCTGCCGATGCCCTGGGCATCAACATCTACCGCTTGCGCTACTTTTACGTCTTCGTCGGCGGGGTCATGGCTGGGCTGGCTGGGGCGACCATCTCGCTGGCTATCGCCCCGGGTTGGTTCAGCGAGATGACCACGGCCGGGCAGGGGTGGATTGCGGTCGGCCTGGTGATTTTTGCCCAGTGGGACCCGATACGCGCTGCGTTTGGGTCGTACACCTTCGGCGCTCTGCGTCGCTTGATCCTGGACATCCAGGGGCCAACCATGCTATTGGGCATGCGCAACCCCTTTTATTACAACCCGTACTGGGGCTTCTTCTTGCAGATGCTGCCTTATGCCTTTACCATCATCGTTCTGGTCATTGGCTCGCGCGAGGCGATTCGCAAACGCCTTGGCTCGCCGGCCGCGCTGGGCACCCCCTATATCCGCGGCGAGCGCGGGTTGTAATGCTGCAGGTAGGTGAATCTTGAGAGCCAAGTTCAGCGGTTACACCTGTTCGTTGTGTCACACCACGTACTCACCTGAGGAGGTCGTTTATACCTGCCCAAAGGATGGCGGCAACCTGGACGTGCTGCTCGACTACGCGCAGGTGTGCGCTGCAATCACGCCGCAGGACATCTTCTCTGCCCGGGAAGCTTCCCTGTGGCGTTATCTACCCCTGATCCCGGTGAGCGATCCGGGTTGCGAAGGAACGCCTTTGCGCGCAGCCGGCTGGACCCCTGTCTTCGATCTTGCCTCGCTGGGGGAGGAGCTGGGTTTACAAGCTTTCTGGTTGAAGGACGAAAGCCGCAACCCTACCGCCTCCTTCAAGGATCGTGCCAGCGCGGTAGTGATCGGCCGGGCGCGTGAGATCAACGCCGAGGTGGTGGTGACAGCCTCGACCGGGAACGCCGGCGCAGCGCTGGCCGGTATGGCGGCCGCTGCTCACCATCGCGCCGTGATCTTCGCCCCGCGCACCGCTCCGCCGGCCAAGGTTGCCCAACTGCTGGTCTACGGCGCGCAGGTGTTCCTGGTGGACGGCAACTACGACCAGGCATTCGATTTGAGCGTGCTGGCTGCGCAGGAATTCGGCTGGTACTGCCGCAACACCGGCC
>JAQUAE010000326.1 GCA_028687395.1 Anaerolineales bacterium
GCGTGGTCACCCGGTCCGGGTGGTAGATGAAATCGTAACCGAAGCGCCCCTTGACGCACAGGTTGCCCTGGTTGACCACCGCGTCGAAGGGTGAGGTCACCCGGTAGATGAAATCGTCCTTAATGTGCAGGATCAGATTGCATCCCACCCCGCAGTAGGGGCAGGTGGTAGACTGGGTGCGGTCGGGTTTGAGCATAGCCATTAACCTCGCGATTTTCGGTGCGCGGGGCGCGTCGCTTGCATAATCTGCTCAAGTGGCAGCCCCTGTTCGAGCAGCCACTCCCGCTTGGGTTTCAACGCGCCTGTCGGGCAGACGCCCACGCACTGCCCGCAGAACACACAGGTGGTCTGCGGCAAGGGCTGGTCGAAGAAGGTGCTGATTTGGGTATCGAAGCCGCGCCCGGAGAAGTTAATGGCGTAGGTATACTGGGCATCCTCGGCGCAGACCTGCACGCAGCGCCAGCATAGGACGCACTGCGCATAATCGCGCAAGTACATCGGGTTATCGTCGCGCAGGGGTGGCGAACGTCTCTTCGTCTCCGGGAAGCGTTGGGGGTCAGCCTGCGCCTCACGCATGTGCTCCTGTATCTCGGGCGCTTCGGAAAGGTCTACGGTGGAAGCCAGCATCTCCAGGATGGTGCGCCGGCTGCGCTCCACCTTGGGGCTGCGGGTGTAAACCTGCATCCCTTCGCTGGCTTGAGCCACGCACGCCGGCGCCAGCAATCGCCAGCCTTTCACTTCCACCACGCACAGCCGGCACAGGGCGTTGGCGGTGCAGTGCTCGTGGTAGCAGATGGTCGGGATAGGGATGTTCAGGCTGCGCGACGCTTCGAGCAGCGTGCTTCCCGCGGGAACGGTGACGCTCTGGTCGTCGATGCTCAGGGTGACTGTGTCTGCCATGCTCTCTCCGTGCCGGTTGAGGATTCGCGCGAGGTCCCCTGCGCGGCGAACAATTCGGGCCATAGACGCATGGCGCTCAGTACGGCGGAGGCGGCTGTCTGGCCCAGTCCGCACAGGGAGGCGTCGCTCATTGTCCAACCGACGTCCTCCAATCGTTCGGCGTCTCCGGGCAGCAGCCTGCGCTCGGCGAGGCGCTGCAAGATCTCGTACTGGCGTTGGGTGCCTATCTGGCAAGGGTAGCACTTGCCGCACGTTTCGTGGGCGAAGAACCGGCCCAGGCGCCGCAGGACATCTGCTATGTCGCGGGAGGTGTTGAAAGCCATCACCACGCCGGAGCCGAGGGGGAGTCCGGCGTCGCGCAGGTCCTCGAAAGACAGGCGCACATCCAGCTCTCGGCCGGTGGCAAATGCGCCGGCCGCCCCGCCGATCAGCACGGCGCCCAATTCCTCCTTTTCCCGCATCCCGCCGGCCAGGTCGTAGAGCAGGTGACGCAAGGTGATGCCGAAAGGCGCCTCGTACAGGCCGGGATGGGCCACGTCTCCTGACACGCAGAACAGCTTCGGCCCGGTGGATTTACCCGTCCCGAGCTCGCGGTACCAGGCTGCGCCGCGTTCCAGGATCAAGGGCACGTTGCACAGCGTCTCGACGTTGTTGATCACCGTCGGCTGCCCGAACAAACCGTGGGTGGTGGGGAACGGTGGCTTGACCCGCGGGAAGCCGCGCCGGCCCTCGATGGATTCGAAGAGGGCCGTCTCCTCGCCGCAGATGTAAGCCCCCGCCCCCAGGCGCAGCTCGACGTCGAAGGAGAAGCCGGCGCCCAGGATACCCTCGCCGAGCAGGCGAGTCTCTCTGGCTTCGGCGAGCGCCCGCTCGAGCGTCCAGACAGCCTGGAGATATTCGCCGCGAATGTAGATGTAGCCTTTCTGCGCCCCTATGGCGTAGGCAGCGATGAGCATACCTTCCAGCAGGCGGTGCGGGTCGCCCTCCATGAGCACGCGGTCTTTGAAGGTGCCCGGTTCGGATTCATCGGCGTTGCATACCACGTACTTGGGTCCGCCGGGGGCGTTGGCGGCGCCCTCCCACTTCAGGCCGGTGGGAAAGGCCGCCCCGCCGCGACCGACCAGCCCGGAGTCTTTCGCTTCGGCGATCACTTCCGTGGGCGTCAGGCGCAGAGCGCGCTCCAGACCGGCGTACCCGCCTCCTGCGCGGTAGACCTGCAGCGAGGTCGCCTGCCCCCTGCCGCAGTTGGCGGTCAGCAGGCGCAGGTCGCCGTCCACGCGGGTGTCGGGGTGCTGAACCTGGCCGCGGCAGATGGGCGCGACCTGGTCGGCGGTCACCCCCGCGCAGGGCCTCTCCCCAAGCAGAACGGCCGGGGCGTGGTCGCACAGGCCCAGGCAGGGAGCTTCTTCAACGCTAAAGCCGCCATCCGGGCTGACCTCCCCCTGCGCAATGCCCAGCAGGTCCCGGAAGGCTTGCAGGGTCGTGTCGCTGCCCGCCAACCCGCAGGCCGGCTCGGTGCATACCTGAATCACCGTCTTGCCGGCTGGTTCCCGGCGGAGCAGCGAGTAGAAATCGATGACGCCGTAGACCTCAGCCAGAGGCACGCCGAGGGCGCGGCCGATTTCCGCGGCCGCTGCTTCGGGCAGGTATCCAATCAGGTTTTGGGCGGCTTGCAGGGTGGGCAAGAGGGCTTGGCGTTCCAGTGATACAGATTCAGAGAGCAGGCTTTGCAGGCGGCTGAGATCTAAATCTGACATTTCACCTCCGAATACCCCCTGAGTATACCATCATGTGCGTCTAGCTGCGCTTATCGGGTGCCTCTCCCCGGGCGATCCTGCGCATGATTTTGGGCGCGTTCAGCGTACGCTCGAGCAGGTAGGTCAGGTAGCTTTCCATCAGGGTTTCCATCTCGTGATTGGCGGCGGGTGGGATCACAGCGCGTTTGGCTTCAGCGTAGCTGCTGCGCTGCATGTGGCGCAGGTACTTCAAGGCGCTCATGGAGACCGGCACCGCTCCCGGAGCGCGCCCGCCGCAACGGGGGCAGAGCACGCCGCCCGCCTGGGCGGAGAAGAACTGGTCTTCGGGTTGGATCTCGCTGTCGCATTGGGCGCAGTTGAACAGCTTGGGGCGGAACCCGATCATATCCAGTAGGCGCATCTCGTAGTAACGCAAGGCAAGCGAGGGCTCGTCACCCCCCGCCAGGCGGGAGAGGGTGTCCGCCAGCAGGCGGAACATCCCGGGATTTT
>JAQUAE010000327.1 GCA_028687395.1 Anaerolineales bacterium
AAATTTGGGAGGGGTACTTATCCGCCACGGGGTTCAATCCTAGCCGTTTCAACCAGGGAACCACGTCCAAATCCGGGCGGTAGTCCTCGGGGGTGTGCTTGCCATCCGGCCCGTAGAAATTTCTGATGCGCAGACCAAGCTCGGCGTTCTCGCGCACCGTTGCCCAGGGCAGCAAGCCATATTCCTGCAAGATCAGCCCGGTGTGCGGCCGGGGGCGGGTCAGTGCTTGCCCAGCGATCAGTATCCTGCCCGCATCCGGCGTGCGCAGGCCTGCCAGCAGGTACAGCAGGGTGGTCTTGCCGCAACCCGAAGGGCCGAGCACCGCCCAGGCCTCACCGCGGGCGACCTGCCAGTCGAAATCCTGAAAGACCAGGCTTCCCTGCGGATAGGTGAAAGTGAGCGCTTCGACGCGTATCATCGTGCCAGTTCAGGGGGCATTCGAAGCACCTTCCCCGAATGCCCCCTGAAGCAATCCTACTCTGGCAGAAAGCCGGGGTTGACCGAATCCTGGTAGGAAACGTCGCCAGGCACCAGGCCCTTGCCCTTCACCCAGCTCAGGACGTCATTCCACAGGGTTTCATCCGGAACACTGTTTCCTGGGAAGACAGGCATCGTGTAGTTGCCGATCACAGATTCGGGGACCAGCTTCTGCTCGCTGAGCAGCTTGTCCCACTGGGTCGGGTTGGCGTTGACCAGTTGGGTCGCCGCTTCCACCGCGGCCAGGAAGCCGCGTATGGCTTCCGGATTCTGGTCGATGAACGCCTTGCGGAATGTGTAGGTGCTGTGGCTGTACTGTGGGTTGTGGGTGTCGTCCAGGATGACCACGGCGCCCTGCTGGATGGCCAGCAAGGAAAGCGGGTCAGGCAGGGTGGCGGCTTTCAGCTCGCCGGAGCTCAACAGCGCCATGCGGTCTGGAATCTTGGGCACGGCCAGCGTCTTGATCTCCTCCGGCTGGAGCCCTTCGGCTTCCAGCAAGCGTTCGGTGACGTACTCGATGATCGTGCTTTGGGAAATGCCGATCTCCACGTCCTTCAGGTCTTGCGGGGAGGTGAAGCCGCTCTGGGCGGAGGCCAGGAGGTGATATTGGGGCGAATCCGGGGTTGCCACACGGGCAAAGCGCACGATTTGCACCTGGATGTCCTGCCTGTTGTACAGCAGCGTGGAGACAACCTCGTTGATCATGCCGTCCGCTTGCCCGGCGGCAATGACCTGGTCGCGTTCGGCAGCAGAGGCGACCGGGATGAATTCCACCGTCACCCCATGCTCGGCAAACAACCCCTCCTGTTGAGCCACGTACAT
Source organism: Anaerolineales bacterium (assembly GCA_028687395.1). Taxonomy (GTDB): domain Bacteria; phylum Chloroflexota; class Anaerolineae; order Anaerolineales; family UBA4823; genus JAQUAE01. The sequence goes on from JAQUAE010000327.1 coordinate 1,300, forward strand.
GGGCAGGTTATCCAGGATGGGCAACACGGCGATGCGCAGCGTGGCCGGCTCGGCGGGCGCCTGAGGCGCCGCAGGGGCACAGGCGCCAAGGGCGATAAGGGCTGCCATTCCCAGCCCTGCCAGCAACCAACGATTCAAACGCATTCTCATTTCCTCCTTCAGGTAAATGGTTGGCTCATCCCCGCCTTGCGGGGAGGGGATGGCGTATTATAGTAGATTCACAGCCCGAGTTGCTCCCACAGGGCGTCGATGCGCGCCTGCACTTCGGGGCTCATGCGAGCCACCTCCGGCCAGCCGCGCGTGTAGCCCTCCTCGGGCATTTTAGCGGTGGCGTCGACGCCGATCTTGCCTCCGAAGGAGTGCTGGTAGGAGGCGTGGTCCAGGTGATCGACGGGGCCGTTGGTGATGACCACGTCGCGAGACCAGTCCACGTTCCCCAGCGCCTGCCAGGCCACCTGGGAGGCGTTCTGCACGTCCACCCACTCGTCGACGACCACGATAGCCTTGGCCAGCGACATCAACGCCAGCCCCCACAAGCCAAAGATGACCTTGCGCGCCTGCCCAGGGTAGCGCTTCTTGATCGACACCAGGACGAGATTGTGAAAGATGCCCTCCGCCGGCATACACACGTCCACGATCTCGGGCAGGAACAGGCGTATTAAGGGCAGGAACAACCGCTCAGTAGCCTTGCCCATCCACACGTCCTCCATGGGCGGGACGCCCACGATGGTGGCGGGGTAGATAGGCTCCTTGCGGTGTGTGACCGCGGTGACGTGGAAGGCTGGGAAGGGTTCCACAGGGGTGTAATAGCCAGTGTGATCGCCGAACGGACCTTCGGGGCGGTGCTCACTGGGATCTATCGTGCCTTCGATGACGATCTCGGCGCTCGCGGGCACCTCCAGGGGCTGCGTGAGGCAATCGACAAATTCCACCGGGGCGCCGCGCAGGTAGCCCGCCAACAAGTATTCGTCGATGTTGGGCGGCAGCGGGGCCGAGGCACACCACATGCTGGCCGGGTCGCCTCCCAGGACGATGGCTGCGGGGATATGTTCCTTGGCCTCAATTCTGGCCAGGCGCTCATGCTCCGCACCACCCTTATGCCTCTGCCAGTGCACCAGCAGGGTGCAGTCGTCCACCACCTGCAGCCGGTACATACCCACGTTGCGCGTCCCGATCTGCGGGTCGCGGGTGATCACCTGGGGCAGGGTGATAAAGCGCCCGCCATCCTGCGGCCAGCAGTGCAGGATAGGAAGGCTCGCCAGGGAGGGCTCCTTCAAGGCGACCTCCTGAACTGGCCCGTGGCGCACCTTCTTGGGCTTCAGCCCCACGGCGCGCAGCGCATTCAGCAGGTCCTGGCCGCGGTCCAACGCCTGGCGCAGGCCCTGCGGCAGGTGCGGGTCGATCAGCTTGCCCAGGTTCAGGTTGAGCTCGTTCAGGTCGTCAACTTCCAGCGCCCAGGCCATCCGTTCCGCGGAGCCAAAGAGGTTGATGACCAGCGGCATGGCGTATCCGGCCGGCTGTTCGAACAACAAGGCGCGGTTACGCCCGTGCGGACCCTTGCTCACCCGGTCGGCAATCTCAGTGATCTCCAGATAGGGGGAAACGGCCTCCTTGATGCGCACCAGATGTCCCCGCTTCTCGAGCAGATCAACGAACTCGCGCAAGTCTTGTATCGGCATGGCACCTTTCCAATTGACAGAGCAGGCTAGATTATAGCACAGGGGATAACCTGCGCAAAAATCGTGGCCACGCAGCCTGAAATATCATTCTTGAAGGGTCAGCTTGACACAACGTAACCCCTATGCTACATTAAAAACCAGGGGTTTCCGGAGTGGAA
>JAQUAE010000328.1 GCA_028687395.1 Anaerolineales bacterium
TCGCCATGCCGTTTATCTTGTTCTCGGGTTGGATTCTCTCCGGTGTGGAGGCCAACCCGGGGGATACGGCCTTAGGCGCCGCTGCAGCGGTGTTGACCGCCTTGGGTTTCGGTTTGCTCCTGGGGGTCTTCCCCTTCAACAGTTGGATTCCGATGCTTGCTGAGGAGACCCAACCCTACGCTTCAGCGTATGTCTTTTTCATCCTCTCGCTGGCGGTGTCGTTATTCGGCTTGAACTTCCTGGAGAGATACAACTGGTTCTACACCTCCCCGTGGCTGCTCATCTACCTGCGCCTCTCCGGATTCCTGATGGTGGTGGCGGGGGGTTTGGGGGCGATGTTTCAGCGCAACCTTGGGCGCCTGATGGGCTATGCAGTAACGCTTGAAGTAGGCCTGTCCCTGCTGGCTATCAGCCTGGGGGTAGGCGTGGAGGCGAACCGCCCGGCGCTTTCGGTCTTCTTCACCCTGTTGTTGCCGCGCGTCCTGAGCCTGGGGATTATGGGGCTGGCGATCGCCATCATCCGCACCCACACGGGGGGAATGAATTTCGACCAATTGCGCGGCGTCTTTCAGCGCCTGCCCTACGCCTGGTTTGGCTTATTTGCCGCTACGCTGACGCTGGTGGGTTTTCCGCTGACGGCAGGCTTCCCCGCTCACCTGGCGCTGTGGCAGGGGTTGGCCGCCCGGTTTCCGTTGGTCAATTACGCCGCCTTGTTCGGCAGCATGGGATTGTTGTTCGGCGGGCTGCGCGTGCTGGTGGTCACCCTGAGCGATGGCTCGGGCGTGGATGACCAGCCCTTGGAAAGCCGCGGTCAGCGCTTTTTTTTGGCCATCGGTGGGTTGGCCTTATTCGTCATCGGTTTGTTCCCGCAATGGTTCTTCCCGGCTCTGGTGCGCATGGCCACGCTCTACCTGCGCCTGGAATGAGCCCTCTCTCACACGTTCCTTTAATCCTTAGGATGCTATAATCCTCACACATTTGCGCGCAGCTAACTGACGCCTTCAGGAGAGCCTTTCATGGAGTTAGAACAATTAGCCAAACAAGTCGAATGGTTGGACGAAGAGCGTCGCAGGGATAAGAACGGCCTCATCTCTGTGGAAGAACGCTTGAACACCTTGGACGGGAACATCAAGACCGTGATGACCCAAATCAAGGAGCTGAGCAGCAACGTCTCCCGCCTGACCGCCTTGATGACCCGCATGGACCAGCTCGACGAGGCGATGTTGAAGCACAGGGTGGATACCAAAACGGCGCTCGACGAGATAGAGAAAGCCTTCAGCAAGCGAGAGGACGAAGCCCAGGTGGTTTTACGCGCTGAATTGCGCAACCTGGATACAGCAGTGGCTGAAATCCGCAAAGAGATAACTGCCATTGTAGACTTACGCCGGGGCCTGCAAACTCGGGTTGACGAGGACCTGCGTATCGCCCGCGCCGTGGACGAGGTGAACGAGAAAGTCGTCGAGATCAAGCGCAGCGAGGAGGAATATAACCGCCAATACCGCCTGCTCGAGGATGGGCGCCGCCAGGACAACAAGCGCCTGACGGATATCCAGGGTGAGCTGGCCTCCCTGCGCAAGCGAGCGGATGAGCAGCATGGGCAACTGGAGCTATTCACCACCAACATGCGCAAGCTGGAGAGCCGCCTGAACGAATGGGAAGCTACCGAAAGCGACAGGCGCAAAACCCAAAATACCTTCTTCGAAAACCAGGCTTTGCAGCAGGTCGAGCGCGACCGGGTGTGGAAGGAATGGCAGACCCGCTTCGAGACTATCGAAAGACAGACCGACGAGATCGAGACCTACGTCCAATCGCTGGACGAGACCCACCGCACGGTCAAACGCGCCCAGCAAGCACTGGAGGAGCTTTCCCAAAAGGTGGAGCGGCGCATCGGCGAGATGACCGAAATTCAGCGCCTCTCCGAGGAACGCTTCCGCCAGGAGTGGACCACCTTCAAGGCGGATGACCAGAAGCGCTGGACGAATTACACCCTCACCCAGGAGGAACAACTCAGCGAAGCCGGCAAGCATGCAGAACGCCTGCTGGAGCGCATCACCAACCTGGAAGACGGCTCACAGGTACTCCAGGATATGCTGCACCTGATGAACGAGCAGACCGAGAAGCAATTGCAATCCCTGCTGGCTGTCGTTCACGAGTGGGTGTCCGCTTATGAGCACACCCTGGGGCGCTCCCGCTAAGCGGTTGCCAAGGGGTTGAAGCAGGCGTATATGCGCGTACTGGGCACAGCCGGTCACGTCGATCACGGCAAGTCCACCCTGGTGCAGGCGCTCACCGGGATTCACCCCGATCGCTTGAAAGAGGAACGCGAGCGGGAGATGACTATCGATCTGGGCTTTGCCTGGTTGGAGCTGCCCAATGGCGAGGAGGTGGGCATCGTCGACGTGCCCGGCCATCGCGATTTCATCGAGAATATGCTCGCCGGGGTGGGGGGGATCGACGCTGCCCTGCTGGTGATCGCCGCCGATGAGGGAGTCATGCCGCAGACGCGCGAGCACCTGTCCATATTGGACCTGCTGCGAATCAAGGCCGGCGTGGTCGCCCTTTCGAAGATCGACCTGGTCGAGGACGCCGAGTGGCTGGATTTAGTGGAAGAAGACGTGCGTCGCGCCCTGCGGGGCACTGTGCTTGCAGGCGTCCCGGTGGTGCGCGTCTCGGCGCGCACCCGGCAAGGAATGGAGTCCCTCCTGGCTGCGCTGCAAGACTGCCTGGCGGGCGTCGCGCCGCGCCCGGATTTCGGCCGGCCGCGCCTGCCCGTCGATCGCGTCTTCAGCATGCCCGGCTTCGGCACCGTGGTCACCGGCACGCTGAACGATGGCCTCTTCCGCCTGGGGGACGAGGTGGAAGTGCTCCCGGGGGGGGCCGCGCGCGGGCGCATCCGCGGCCTGCAAACCCACAAGAAGAAAGAGGATTTCGCCGTTCCGGGCAGCCGCACGGCGATGAATATCTCCGGCGTCGCTGTGGCGGATATCCGCCGCGGGGACGTGGTTGCGCACCCCGGCGATTACCTCCCTACCCGGCGCCTGGACGTGCGCTTCCGCCTGTTGCAGGACGCCAGCCAACCGCTGCAGCACGACACGCAGGTCAAGCTTTTTCTGGGCGCTGCGGAGGTGCTGGC
>JAQUAE010000329.1 GCA_028687395.1 Anaerolineales bacterium
TAACAGGATGGCGCAGGGGGGTTAGCGCGCCTCGGCTTCGCTTGCTACCGGTTTCTTGGATTTCGGGCTGATTTCCGGAGCGGGGATGGATCCGCCCTCTGCTAGCTCACCTCCCGATTCGATGAGTGGCGGGGCTTCGGCTGGGGCTTCCTCCCCAGCGAGTGCGGCGCGGGCGGGGTTGAGTGGGGCGGTCGGCGCCGTTTCAGGTTCATGGTCTTCGGCGAGGGAGACCATCGCCTCCGCTGGCGCGGGGGATGCCATCTCCTCTTCATGAGCAGGGGATGGCGTCTCCTCCACAAGTGCAGGAGTAGCCAGCGCTTCGGCTGGCGCCGCGCTTTCCTCCTCTGCAGGCGCCTCCCCGTGCTCGTGCGCCCCCATGTGTTTTGGCGGGTGCCGGGGGGCCGCCTTGGCGGTGGAGAAGAATACCGGCGCAGGTTCCTCTGCGGGTGGGGCTGTGGCATCCGTCGAGGATAGAGGCGAGTAACCACTCACGTCTACCAGCGGCAAGGTTAATTGGAAACCCACTTCTTTTGGGGGACGCTCCGGCAAGCGCGGGTCGTTCGTCTCGGGCAGCGCTTTTCCATCTTTAGCGCCCTCGTTTTCCGGGATAGCCCTGGTTGCCTGGCTGTCAGCCAGCCCAAAAGCTGCCTGGCGCTCGTTCTGCTGGGTGATCTCGGGCGCGGCTGAGGCAGCAGGCGCCGGTTGTGCCTCCCCGGGCGAAGCGCCCGGTGAGGCTGCACCAGCCTCCCCAGCCGTGTCCGCTATTGACCCCGGAGTTCCCTCAGCCAGCAGTTTGCGGATATTCTTGTCCCGGTAGAGTTCCTGATCGGCCTCGTCGATGAGCTGCTCGGGGGTCAGGCCAGGGCGGAAGACGCCGATGCCGATGCTTACTCCCAAGCGGTTTCTCGTCTCAGGCTGGTTTTCGACGGCGCGACGGATGCGTTCGGCGATCGATTTCGCCATGCGCCGGTTGGTCTCGGGCAGGATGACCACGAACTCGTCCCCCCCGAAGCGGGCGATGATGTCAGAGGCGCGCGACTGCCGGGCGAAGGAACGCGCCATGGCCTTGAGCACCATATCTCCTTGTAGGTGCCCGAAGGTGTCGTTGTACTTTTTGAATCCGTCGATGTCCAGGAGCAGGACGGAGAGCTGCTTTTGGTAGCGGCCGGCCCGCTCGATTTCCCGGGGTAGCATTTCATTGAAAAAGTGACGGTTGTACACCCCCGTGAGACTATCCGTCCAGGCGATATGGCGCATCTTCTGGTACAGGCGCACGTTTTCCTCCAGCACGATGTACTGTCGGAAAAGCACCAAACCGACCAGGGCGTAGGCGCCGACCAGCAGCCCTGTCAGGCGGGGTTCCGGCGTCAGCCTGGCGTTGACTACCCCTGCCAGAAAGGCCAGACTGGCGATCACCGCCAGGTAGGGCAACGCCAGGCGAAGCAAAGAGCGGAAGCGGTTGAATTTGGCCGGCGGGTCTGCCAGGATGCCTGCCCCAGAGGTGATCTGGCGCGCCGCGGCGAATATCTCCATCTGCACCGCGCACATCCAGAATAGCGCCAGATAAGCGGGGATGTAGCGTATCCCGGTGATTTCATAGAAAGCGAACAGCAGGTCTCCCGCGGCGGCGAAAATCATTGCAATGGCGAAGAAAGTGATGATCCAGCGCGTGGCGCGCGATAGATTGAGCTGCATCAAGCTGATGCTGCCTGCCAGGATGAGAAAATCACCCGTCGGATAGACCATCGTCAGCACCTTATCCACGTAGCCGTTCGAGAAGAAGAGCGGCGAGGCTATGAAGTAATACCACATCAGGATGCCGAAGAAGGTGCCCAGGATCACCAGGTCGAGGCCCAGCAGGGCGCGATCCTGGCGCGGAACATAGGCAAAGATAAAAAGCAGCAATCCGGCAATGGTCAGGGGGTAATACAGGGTGAAAAAGACATCCCCCAGGCCTGGGAAAGCCTCGATTTGTTGTACTTTGACGGCGTACAGGTTGATGATGTGACCGGCGCCCCTGCTCGCCGCGCCCAAGGTCAGCGCCAGCCACGCCTGGCGTAGCGTAGGGTGCAGCTCGCGGCGCAAGACCAGGTAAAACCCAAGGATGGACAGGCCGAGATAAAGGGCGGCCAGACCCAGGCGGGAGACGACCTCATCCACCTGGGAGCTATAGTGACCCCCACTGAAAATCCAGGATGCATATGCCGCAACCCCAAGGGTGGTGATGATGCTGAACCACCCTGCGGCGGTTTGCCACAGGGGGCGGCTGGAGGTATCTTCCTTCACTGCTGAAAGTTTATCATAATTCTTATTCGGCAAAGGTCAACCTGGAGCTTTCCGCGCCTGAATCGTAAGTTTTCCCTTAATACCCGCATTTTCTCTGCCTGGGTCTTATAATATAGAAGTTACGCAGTTGAGTGACCCCCTCCCCCCCAACTGCGTGAGTTCTAATAGTCACGCAGCCCGCCTTCCCACGGGGCAGGTAGTTTTCAGGGTATGGAATTGAGGAGCGCAGCATGGACACGAATGGCAAGTATTACCTCGGCCGCATCTTTGACCTCAAGACAAACAAGCCAGGCGATCAGCCTTTGCTCTACGACCCGGACGACCTGACCACCCACGCCGTGGTGGTGGGCATGACTGGTTCGGGCAAGACGGGCCTGTGCATCGACCTGCTGGAAGAAGCCGCTTTGAATGGCGTCCCCGCCCTGATGATCGATCCCAAGGGAGATATCACCAACGCCCTGTTGCATTTCCCTGAGTTCAAAGCCGAAGATTTCCAGCCCTGGGTGAATGCCGATCAGGCCCGGCGGGAGGGAAAGACGGTTGAGCAGGCCGCGGCTGAAGCGGCCAGCACCTGGAAGAAGGGCTTGGCAGAGTGGGGCATCCAGCCGGACCGCCTGCGCACCTTGCAGGAGTCAGTTCAATTTGCGGTCTTCACCCCGGGCTCCGATGCGGGTTTGCCAGTCAACATCCTCGCCTCGCTCAAGGCGCCCGCTATCCCCTGGGAGGACAATCGCGAGGTGCTGCGCGAGAAGATCTCGAGCACCGTCACTGCCTTGTTGGGTTTGGTGGGTCTGCAGGACATCGATCCGGTGCGCTCGCGTGAGCACATCCTGATTTCCA
>JAQUAE010000330.1 GCA_028687395.1 Anaerolineales bacterium
GCCGGCCCGCTTTCGAACCTGGTCATGGCGACGCTCGCCGCCATTCCCATTCGTCTCGGTTGGGTTTCATCCTACCAGGCGCAATTCGACGCAATGACGAGTAACCAGCGCTTTTGGCCCACGCTACCGCAACTCTTGTGGGTGTTCATCAGCATCAACCTGCTGTTGATGTTGTTCAACCTGATACCGCTGGCACCGCTGGATGGTGAGACCATTGCCCATTATTTCTTTCCGCCGGCGTGGTCGCGGGCGTTGGAGGCTATCCGCCCCTACGGGCCGCTGATCCTGATGGTGGTCGTCTTCCTGGGTGTGCTGCGCTGGGTGATCACGCCGCCTTTGAACGTGCTGATGACTTTGCTGGTGGGTTGAGACTTGGAGATACCCTACCGGCTACGCCAGCTCTGGCAGGCGCTGGCCGCGGCGCCTGATCGCAGAGGAATCGACGAGGCGACGGCATGGTTGACCCCTGCCCAGATAACGCTCTTCTTGCGGCAACCGGCTTTCGAGCAGGCGCACAGCCTGAAGGTGATGCGCCGGTTGCTGGCCAATGGGGAGCACCATCCCGACTTGCTGGCGGCTGCACTCTTGCACGACGTGGGCAAGACCTACTATGCGCTGCGGCTGTGGGAGCGCGCCTACATCGTGCTGGTGGGCGTGCTCTTCCCAAATTGGGCGCAGCGCGGGGGTGCACGAGCCCCAGAAGCGCTGGGCAAGCTGCCTTTCTGGCGCCGGCCGCTGGAGGTCGCCAGGGGCCATCCTGAATGGGGAGCGGAGATGGCGCGGCAGGCGGGCGTTTCATCCCTGGCGGCGTGGTTGATCCAAAATCACCAAAACCAGGAGGCTGCCCCGCTGGTAACGCTTAATGAAAGATTACTCGCGGCCTTGAGGCGAGCAGACGGCAATAACTGAGGATGACAAAATGAGCATACAAATAACCATCGTTGGTCTGGGGCAGATTGGCGGCTCTTTGGGGCTGGCGTTAAAGAAGCACGCGCAACGCGTGACACGGGTGGGGCACGACCACAACCTGGAGACCATGCGCCAGGCAGTGAAAGCCGGGGCAGTGGATCGCACCGCTTATAACCTGCCGGCCTCTGTGCGCGAAGCCGACCTGGTCATCCTGGCTTTGCCCATGCACGGGGTGAAGGAGACGCTGGAGGTCATTGCCCAGGATTTGAAGGACGGGGCGGTGGTCATGGAGACCAGTCCGGTCAAACAGGTGGTCAACGCCTGGATGGGCGAATTTCTGCCCAGCGGGCGGCATTACATCGGCCTGACGCCGGTGCTCAACCCGGCTTACCTGGACACTGGCGAGATGGGGCTGGCTGGCGCCCACGCTGACCTTTTTCACGATGGTTTGATGGGCATCACCACCCCTACGGGTGTGGATTCGGCGGCAATCAAGCTGGCAGTCGACCTGACCAAGCTGGTGGGGGCTGAGCCATTCTTCGCTGACATCGTGGAGATGGATAGCCTGATGTCCGCCACCCAGCTCGTGCCGCAACTGCTTTCCGCAGCGCTAATCAATGCCACGGTGAACCAACCGGGCTGGCGCGAGGCGCGCAAGGTGGCTGGCCGCGCCTACGCCGAAGTGACCGGCGCACACATGCACATGAGCAAACCGCCCGCGTTGAGCTCGGCAGCGTTGCTCAACCGGGAGCACGTGCTGCGCGTGTTGGATGCGCTGGTGGGCAGTCTGGAGCGGCTGCGCACGCAGATCGAAGGGCAGGACGAGGCGGGGTTGATCCGCGAGCTGGAGCAAGCGCGGCAGGGCAGGGAACGCTGGTGGGCGCAGCGTATAGCGGCCAACTGGCTGGCCGAGGAGGTCACGCCGGCTGTCGAACCGCCCACTGCCGGGGAACACCTGGGCCGCCTGATCGGCTTGGGGCGCCGCACCAAGCCCAAGAAGGAGGGCTGAGCCGGGGTGGGCAGGCAGGTAATACACATTAGAAGTTACGCAGTTGAGCGTGAAAGTGGGGGTGTTGGGGCGGGCTTCGCCCGCCCCAACACCCCCGCCTCCCCCCAACTGCGTAAGCCCTACACTTTATATTATTATGAGGGAGGTCCTCGATGGCTGATAAATTGAGCTGGATCGAAGAGCAACTGAAGAATCTCAAGGAGACCGGGCTGTATACCCAGATTCGCACGCTGAGCTCGGCGCAGGGGGCGTGGTTGGTGGTGGATGGCAAGCGCGTGCTGAACTTTTGCTCGAACAACTACCTGGGGCTGGCCAATCACCCGCGTATCCTGGCAGCGGCGAAGGGAGCCATGGATCGCTATGGCGTGGGACCAGGAGCGGTGCGCACGATTGCTGGCACCATGGATCTGCACCTGCAACTGGAGCAGCGCCTGGCTGCCTTCAAGGGCGTCGAGGCGGCGATCACCTTCCAGTCCGGTTTCAACGCCAACCTGGCCACCATCCCGGCGCTGGTAGGCAGCAACGACCTGATCTTCTCCGATGAGCTCAACCACGCCAGCATCATCGATGGCTGCCGCCTGTCCTCGGCCAGGATCGTGCGCTACGCTCACTGCGACCCGGGCGACCTGGATCGGGCGCTGACTGCCGAACAAGCCAACCAGCGACGGGCGCTGGTGGTGACGGACGGGGTGTTCAGCATGGATGGGGACGTCACCCCGCTGGATAAGATCTACGCGGTAGCCAAACGCCACAACGCCATCCTGATGGTGGACGACGCTCACGGCGAGGGTGTGCTCGGGCGCGGCGGGCGCGGCATCGTCGATCATTACGGGTTGCACGGGAAGGTGGACGTGGAAATGGGCACGCTGTCCAAGGCCTTCGGGGTGGTGGGGGGCGTCGTAGCGGGCAGCCCGCTGGTGGTGGAATGGTTGCGCCAGCGAGGGCGCCCATTCCTGTTCTCGTCGGCAATGACCGTGCCGGACACCGCGGCCTGCCTGGCTGGGGTGGACCTGCTGGAGGAATCCACGGAGTTGGTGGACAAGTTGTGGGAGAACACCCGCTATTTCAAGGAGGAGATGAGGCGGCTGGGGTTCGACACGGGCAAGAGCGTCACCCCCATCACCCCGGTGATGCTGGGCGAGGCGCCACTGGCGCAACAATTCAGCCGCGAGTTGTTCGAGAACGGCGTGTTCGGCATGGCCATCGG
>JAQUAE010000331.1 GCA_028687395.1 Anaerolineales bacterium
CCGCACCTTTGATAGTGCAATAAAGTCATTCAACCAACAAAGGGGACCCCCATGCTCCGAGTGGCTGCTATGACCCTCAGAAACCGAATACTGTATATCACGTTGATCACAACCCTCATCCTAGCCAGCCTCCTGTACGCTGTGGTGCAGTACACCTGGCGAGCGACCTCCACCCAAATCGAAGAACTGAGCATGCGCAAGGACGTGGGGAGCGCACTGAGCGCCATCGAACAAAGCCTGGAGAACTTGAAAGCCACGACGCGCGTTTGGTCGGCGTGGAACGGCGCCTACCCGTTTATCGCCAGCAGCGAGGAAGCCTACATTGCTTCCAACCTCATGGACGCCACGGCCTCCAACCTGCAGCTCAACCTGATGCTCTACCAGGACGTCAACGGGCGCGTGGTGTATGGCGAGCTGTACGACCTCGAAAGCGGTACCAGCGCGCCGGCTTCGCCCGCCATCCACGAGACCCTCAAGGCAGCCGGCCTCTCCAATCACATCGCACCCGACTCAGAGCGCAGCGGGGTCGTCATGCTTCCGGAGGGGCCCATGCTTATCGTGAGCTTGCCCATTCTCGATTCCGAAAACGGGGGGCGGATTCAGGGCAGCCTCATTCTTGGGCGCGCCATCGACGCTACCTTCCTCACCCACCTTGAGGAATTAACCCAGCTCGACCTGGAAGTCAGCCAGTTGGTGGGCCCGAACGCTACGAGCGAGATCCAGGCGCTGGCGCATGAATTGAGCGGTGCGGGAGATATTAAGACCCGCCCGCTGGATGAGCACACCGCCCTGGGTTATACCCTGATTGAGGACATCCACGGTGAACCAGCCATCCTTTTACGGGTGAAGAACTCTCGCCCGGCTTTCACCCAGGGCATCAACGGCATCGGGGTGCTGGTGGCAATCTTCATCCTGGCCGGCTTGTTCGGTGGTCTGGCGATCACCCTGTATATCGAACGCCACGTGCTCAAGCGGCTCTCGGCTAACAGCCAGCAGGTCAGCGCTATTGCCGCCCACGGCGACCGCTCCCTGCGCGTGCACGCCGAGGGCGAGGACGAGCTCTCCCGCCTGGCGGATAACATCAACCAGATGCTGGATTCATCCAGCGCCTCGCAAGCGGAACCGGTCAACGCCCACGCCGAATTGGCCTTACGCAACCAGATGGTGCTGGAGACCAACCAGGCCCTGCAAAACGAGATCCAGGAGCGCCGCCGGGTGGAGCGCGCCCTGCAAGCCCGCACCCGCCAGCAAGAGCGCCTGATTGATACTGCCCGCCAGCTCACCGCCAGCCTGGACGTGCGCCAGGTGCTGGAGGCGATTGGTCGCAGCGCCCGCGAGATCCTGGAAGCAGACGGCTGTTCCATTTACCTGCTCAAAGAGGATGGCAGAACGCTCACCCCGGTGGTGGCGATCGGCGAGGTCTATGGCGAGGAGATCCTATCCGTGGCGCTGGATATCGACGTCAGTCTTACCGGGCAGGCGGTTAAAGCCCGTCACGGGTTGATCTTCAACGACGCTTCGTCAAATCCGAGCGGTTTTCAGATTCCCGGGACACCGGTCGAGGTGGAGGAGCGGGTGATCGTCGCCCCCTTTATTGCCGAGGACCAGGTGCTGGGGGCGATGTGCCTGGATCGTAACCAGCGCGACTTCCTCGAGGAGGAGCTGGCGCTGGCGGAGACGTTTGCTGCCTACGCCTCGACAGCATTGAAGAACGCCCAGGCTCACGATCGCCTGCAGCGCGAGGTCGATGAGCGCCGCCTGGCCGAAGCCGCGCTGCGCGAGAGCGAGGAGCGCTATCGCTCGCTGGTGCAGAATATCCCCATCGGTATCTACCGCACCTCCCCCGGGCCACGCGGCGAATTCTTGATGGCCAACCCGGCCTTCCTGGCCATGACCGGCTACGCCAGCGAGGAGGAGCTGAAACAAGTCTGCGTGGCGGACACGTACGAATTACCTGCAGACCGCGTCGCTTTCTCTCAGACGCTGCTGGCTATGGGAAGAATCGATGGCCAGGAGATGCGCCTGCGCAGGAAGGACGGCAACCTGCTCTGGGGGTCAGTAACCGCCATCGTCTCGACCGATGCAAACGGCCAGCCCTACTTCGACTGCAGCATGATCGACGTCACCCAACACCGGCAAGCCGAGAAGGTTCAAAACGCACTGTACCAGATTTCTCAAGCCACCCTCACTGCCTCCAACCTGGTGGAGCTGTACGGCATCGTGCACGGCATCATCGGGGAGCTGATCATGGCGCGTAATTTTTACGTCGCCCTGTACGACCCGGCCAGCGACATCATCAGCTTTCCTTATTTCGTGGATGAATATGACCCCCCACCCCCGCCAGCGAAAATGGGCCGCCGCCTGACCGATTACTTGATCCGTCTGGGCCAGCCGTTGCTGCTCACCCCCGAAGGCTTCATCGACCTGGTTCAACGCGGCGAGATCGACTCGTACGGTGCGCCTTCCCTGGACTGGCTGGGCGTGCCGCTCAAGACCGCCGAAAACCGCACCATCGGTTGCATGGTGGTACAGACTTACGACGAGGGCGCCCGCTATAGCGAGAACGATCGCGAGTTGCTCACCATCGTCTCCACCCAGATCGCCCTCGCCATCGAGCGCAAGCGCAGCGAGGAAGCCCTGAAGGACCAGCGCGCCTTCCTCGAACAGGTGATCGATATCAATCCCAACTTGATCTTCGCCATGGATCACGACGGGCGGTTCATCCTGGCCAACCAGGCCCTGGCTTCCTTGTATGGCGCCACCGTCCCCGAACTGATTGGCAAGACCGAGGCTGACTTCAACCCCAACTTCGCCGAGGTGGAAGCCTTCCGCCAGGATGACCGCGAGGTGCTCCACAAATTGAAGGAAAAGTATATTCCCGAAGAGAAGGTCACCGACGCCTCCGGGCGGGTGCGCTGGTTGCAGGCGGTCAAGCGACCGCTTATCCTGGCCTCGGACCAGGTGCACGTGCTCGGCGTGGCCACCGACATTACCGAACGCAAGTTTGCGGAGGATCAGCTCACCCACAACGCCTTCCACGATTCGCTCACCGGCTTACCCAACCGGGCGTTATTCATGGATCGCCTGCAGCACGCCATCCAGCGTAACAAACGGCGCA
>JAQUAE010000332.1 GCA_028687395.1 Anaerolineales bacterium
ATCTGAGCATGGTGCGTCACATCAGCAAGCGTGTGGCCGTCATGTACCTGGGCAAGATCATGGAGATTACCGACCGGGTCTCGCTTTATACTAACCCCTTGCATCCTTACACGCAAGCTTTGCTCTCTGCCATCCCGGTTCCCGACCCCTTCGTCGAAGAGAAACGGCAGCGCATCATCCTGGAGGGCGATTTGCCCAGCCCGGCGAACCCGCCCAAAGGGTGCAACTTCAACACACGCTGCCCCTTCGCCAAGGAGGTTTGCTTCGAAGTGGAACCCGATTTCATCGAGGTGGAACCTGGCCACTACTGCGCCTGTCACCTGGTGACACCCAAGGGCTCGCCGAAAGAAGCGCAGATTCAGGCGGCCGCGCAGCAATAATTACCGGACTTCATTTTCGAAAGGAGGTGAGTTGCTGGCAATCCATACGCGCACCGGGCGGCACAACGCCCAAACCCATAGTGGCACCCTATTTCTTTGTTCCGAATTGGAGGAGAAACACACATGAAGAAGACGTTGAGTGTAATATTTGGTTTGCTGGTCGTGGCCAGCATGCTCCTCGCCGCCTGCCAACCCCAGGTCCAGACCGTCGTCGAGACCGTGGTGGTGGAGAAAGAGGGCGAGAAGGTCGTCGAGACGGTCATCGTCGAAGTCCCCGTGGCTGAGGCGACGGAAGCCCCCGAGCAGGTGGCCAAGGTCTCGCCGGAGTTCAAGAACCCCGACACCTACGTGGTCATCACCGGCGCGGGCGAACCCGAGACCTTCGACCCGGCATGGACCTACGAGACCGCGGGTAGCTCCATCCAGCAGAACATCTACGAAGGCCTGGTCTTCACCGAGAAAGATAAGACTGAGGCTTTCGTCCCTGCTCTGGCAACCGAGTGGGAAGCGGATGAAGCCGGCACCACCTGGACCTTCAAGGTGCGACCGGGCGTCAAGTTCCATGCTGGCGGCACGCTCGAACCCCACGACGTGGCCTACACCACCTGGCGCAATCTGCTCCAGGGGCGCATCGATGGCCCGCAGTGGATGATGTACGAAGCTTTCTTCGGCTCCGACTTCGCCGTGGCCTCCGTCAAGGACTTCGCTGCCGCTGTGGCAGGTAAGGAAGCCTTCGAGGACCTGTCCGAGGCCGACCTGGCTGCCGTTTGCGAAGCGGTTAAGGAAAAGGTCGTGGCCGATGACGAAGCCGGCACCGTGACCTACAAGCTTGCCCAAGCCACCCCCTGGCTGCTCTCCCTGATGTCGCAGAACTTCCTGGGCGGCATCCTCGACCAGGAGTGGATGGTGGAGAACGGCGACTGGGATGCGGACTGCGCCACCTGGGTGCAGTTTGCCGACCCGGCTGCCGAAGCGAGCACGCTCTTCAATAAGGCCAACGGCACAGGCCCGTACATGCTCGACCACTGGACCCCGGGCGAGGAAATCGTCCTGACCGCCTTCGAAGAGTACTGGCGCACCGAGCCGATGTGGGAAGGTTCCCCGAGCGGCCCTGCGAGCATCAAGCGCGTCTTGATCAAGAACATCGACGAATGGGGCACCCGCCTCTCGATGTTCGAAGCAGGCGACGCCGACTACATCTACGTGCCGGCGGCTTACCGCTCGCAGATCGAGCCCTACTACAAGACGGAATGCGACCTCGCCGCGCAGTGCCAGGATACCAACCCGGATGGGTACGTCAAGGTCTACCGCGACCTGCCCACCCCCGCCATCACCCCGGCCCAGTTGAACTGGAACATCAACGTCGAGGGTGGCAACCCCTACGTGGGTAGCGGCGCCCTGGACGGCAACGGCATCCCCGGCGACTTCTTCGCCGACATTCACGTCCGCAAGGCGTTCAATTACTGCTTCGACTTCCAGGCCATGATCGCCGACGCCCTGAACAACGACGGCGTCCAGGCGCAAGGCCCCATCCCGCAGGGCATGATGGGCTACCTGGAAGGCCAGGCTTCGCTGTACAGCTACGACCCCGCCAAGTGTGAGGAGGAGTTCAAGCTGGCCGACGTGGATAAGGACGGCATACCTGCTGGCGAGGACGAGGACGACGTCTGGAGCACAGGCTTCTACTTCCAGATGGCTTACAACACCGGCAACGACACCCGCCGCTTGAGCGCTGAAATCCTCAAGGCGGGCATCGAGGGCGTCAACGACAAGTTCAACATCAGCGTTGTGGGTATGCCCTGGCCGGTCCTGTTGAACAGCCGCCGCGAAGGCAAGCTGCCCATCTACGTGGGCGGTTGGCTGGAAGACTACCACGACCCGCACAACTGGGTGTTCGCCTTCCTGCACTCCCAGGGCGCTTACGGCCGCATCATCAACATGCCGGAGGAAATCGCCTCCCAGTTCGATGAGCTGATCGCCCAGGGCGTTGCGTCGATCGACCCCGCAGAGCGCACCCCGATCTACAACGAGATCCAGACCAAGGCCCAGGAAGAAGGCGTGAACATCTGGCTGTACCAGGTGTTGGAGCGCTATCACTTCCAGGAATGGATCCAGGGCTTCTACTACAACGCTGCTTACGGAGACCCGCCCCGCACGTGGATCTACTCCCTGACGAAGGTTGCACCTTAATCCAGTACCTTGTTGCTTTTCAGGGAGCCGGAGGTACTCCGGCTCCCTGATCTCAATCACGATCGACCCCCTCTGTAATCGCTTGCGCATCTCCGGGAGGCGGGTCTAGAGGAGATCTGTGCTTATGCTCGCCTATATCGTTCGCCGCTTGCTGATTCTGCCGCTGATCATGCTTGGCGTTACCATCCTGATCTTCACCATGCTCTCCTTGCTCACCCCTTACGAACGGGTGGCGCTCTACGTGCGGGATATTCCCAAGAAGCCCGGCGCCATGGATGAGCTGATACGAAAATATGGCCTGGATGACCCGATCCCGGTGCAGTACTGGCATTGGATGGTCGGTCAGAAAGACGAGGCTACCGGCGAGATCACGGGCGGCGTGTTGCGCGGCGATTTGGGTTGGTCGCACGTCGGTCGCAGCACGGTGACCGAGGTGATCGCCCGGCGTTTACCAGCTACCGTCGAACTGGCCCTGTGGGCGGGCATCCCAATGATTGCTATCGGCATCCTGCTTGGCGTGCTCTCGGCTGTCAATCACAACAAGC
>JAQUAE010000333.1 GCA_028687395.1 Anaerolineales bacterium
GGTGGCCGGGGGCGCAGATATCCTCGACGTGGGCGGCGAGAGCACCCGCCCGGGTGCCCTGCCGTTGGACGCGGCCGAGGAGCTACGCCGCGTGCTGCCGGTGATCCGCGCCATAAAAGCCGAAATGGACGTACTGGTCTCGGTGGATACTTACCGGGCTGCGGTGGCGGATGTCGCCTTGCAGGTCGGCGCCAACCTGGTCAACGACGTGTGGGGTTTCAAGGTCGACCCGGAGTTGGCGCAGGTGGCAGCCAGCCATGGCGCTCCAGTGATCCTGATGCACAACCGCAGCTCATGGGCGCACGCCGAGATCAAAGAGCGCCTGGGCGGGCGCTACGTCGGTATCCCTTACGAAGACTTGATGAAGGAAGTGTGCGCCGAGCTGATGGAAAGCGTCGCCATCGCCCACCAGGCTGGCATCCCCGACGAGCACATCCTGCTCGACCCGGGGATCGGGTTCGGCAAATCCGTGGAGCAGAACCTGGAGCTCGTCGACCGCCTGGACGAGATCCGCGCTTTGGGGTACCCGCTGCTGCTGGGTCCCTCGCGCAAGTCTTTCATCGGCTACACACTCAATTTGCCTCCCGAACAACGCCTGGAGGGCACGGCCGCCGCTATGGCAGTCGGCATCACCCGCGGCGCGGACGTGGTACGCGTGCACGACGTGGAAGCCATGGCGCGTGTGGCGCGCATGACCGACGCCATCGTACGGCGCCAGGCCGCCTGAGCCGCGAGCGCTCGACACACGCTGCCGGAGCCGGGCAGGAACCCGGCCCCAACCCAATCTGGGGCTGAGCGGCACCGTATCGCGCAACAGGGTTGGATTCGGCTATTGAAATTCCCCCGACCTGCGAATATAATACCCTGCGCTTAATTCCAAATACCGGTTGATTGCTGAAGAAGGAGTGAACATGCTGCAAGATTTCTTCCAGGCGGGCGATATTTTGAAGACCGCTCACGGCGAATACCAGTTTTACCGTCTGGAGCGCTTGGAACGCGCCGGACTGACCCGGCTGGACCGCTTGCCGTTTTCGATCCGCATCTTACTGGAATCGCTCTTACGCTTGTGCAACGAACGCGAGATCACCCGCCAGGATGTGACCAACCTGGCGGGCTGGAGCGCTCACGCCAGCGAAAGGCCAGCCATGCCTTTCCGCCCTGCCCGGGTGGTCATGCAAGACTTCACCGGCGTGCCCGCCGTGGTCGACCTGGCTGCCATGCGCTCCGCCGTGGCGCGCGTGGGCGGCAACCCCAGGCTGATCAACCCCGTGGTGCCGGTGGACCTGGTCATCGACCACTCGGTGCAGGTCGACTTCTTTGCCGACGCCGACGCCCTGCTGCGCAACGCCGAGATGGAATTTCAACGCAACCGCGAGCGCTACGAGTTCCTGCGCTGGGGGCAGAAGGCGCTCGCCAATTTCCGTGTCGTCCCGCCTGCCACCGGAATCGTCCATCAGGTCAACCTGGAATATCTCGCCCAGGTAGTGCTGACCGAGGCTGCTTCCGCGCCGGGCGAGCTCCCAACCGCCTACCCGGATACCCTGGTGGGCACCGACTCGCACACCACCATGATCAACGGCCTGGGCGTGCTGGGATGGGGCGTGGGCGGCATCGAAGCCGAAGCCGCCATGCTCGGCCAGCCCATCGACATGGTCACCCCGGACGTGGTGGGCTTCAAGCTATACGGCGAGCTGGGCGAGGGCATCACCGCAACCGACCTGGTGCTCACCATTACCCAGATGCTGCGCCAGAAGGGCGTGGTGGAGAAGTTCGTGGAATTCTACGGCCCGGGATTGGACGCCCTGCCCCTCCCCGACCGGGCGACGATTGCCAACATGGCGCCCGAATACGGGGCGACCATCGGTTTCTTCCCCGTGGACGAGGAGACGCTGCGCTACCTGCGGCTGACCGGGCGATCGGAAGAGGTTATCGAACGGGTGGAGCGCTACACCAAGGAGCAAGGCTTGTTTCGCAGCGCGGACACCCCTGACCCCGAATTCAGCGACGTCCTGGAGCTGGACCTGGGCAGCGTGACACCCAGCCTGGCGGGCCCGAAGCGGCCCCAGGATCGCGTCCCATTGAACACCTTGAAACGCTCCTTCCAGGCAGCTTTGACCGCCCCGGTGCAATCCCGCGGTTACGAGCTTACGCCGGAGGAAGCGGCGCGCCGCGGTGTGATGGGCACTAACGGCGGCAAGGTCGAGATGGGCCACGGCGCGGTGGTCATTGCGGCGATCACCTCCTGCACCAACACCTCCAACCCCACGGTCATGGTGGCAGCCGGTCTGCTGGCGCGCAAGGCGGTAGAGCGCGGCTTGACGGTGAAACCCTACGTGAAGACCAGCCTGGCGCCCGGCTCGCGCGTGGTTACTGAGTACCTGGAGAAGGCTGGCCTGCTCGAGCCGCTAGCCAAGCTGGGCTTCAACGTGGTCGGCTATGGCTGCACCACCTGCATCGGCAACTCCGGCCCGCTCCCCGGCGAGGTGGTCAAAGCCATCACCAACGCCGAGCTGGTGGCTGCAGCGGTACTCTCCGGAAATCGCAACTTCGAGGGGCGCATACACCCGTACGTGCGCGCCAACTACCTGGCTTCCCCACCGCTGGTCGTCGCCTTCGCCCTGGCTGGTACGGTGGACATCGATCTCACCCAGGACCCAATTGGCGTAGATCACCAGGGCGCGCCGGTCTATCTGCGCGAGTTGTGGCCTTCCAGCCAGGAAATTCAGGAGACGGTCACACACAGCCTGCTGCCGGAAATGTTCAAGCAGAAATACGCCGACGTCTTCAGCGGCAACGAAACCTGGAACGCCATCCAGGCCGTTGAGAACGAAATCTACACCTGGAAGCCGGAGTCGACCTACATCCAGGAGCCGCCCTTCTTCCTGGGCTTGAGCACCGAGACGCCGTCCATTCGGGAGATTCGCGGCGCCCGCGTCCTGGCCTTGCTGGGCGATTCGATCACTACCGATCACATCTCGCCCGCCGGGGCAATCCCCTTGAACAGCCCGGCAGGGAAGTACCTGGTCGATCACGGCGTCGAGATGCGCGATTTCAACTCCTACGGCTCACGAAGGGGCAACGACCAGGTCATGACCCGCGGCACCTTCGC
>JAQUAE010000334.1 GCA_028687395.1 Anaerolineales bacterium
CCGGTCAGCGCTACTTACGCCTCGCGCTTCCTGCTCATCGGTTCGATGAATCCCGAGGAGGGGCAACTTCGTCCTCAGATTCAAGATCGCTTTGGCTTGCGCGTGATCGTAAAAGGCCTGGTCGATGAGAGCGATCGCCTGGAAGCCTACAAGCGCGTGCAAGCCCATCAGAGCAATCCCCGCGGTGTCATCCAGCAGTTTCAATTGGAGACTGAGATGGCGCGTCAGGAAATCCAGGCCGCCCGCCAGCTACTGCCTGAGGTGAGCCTCCCGGACGAGGTCACCCACCTTGGCCTGGAATTGATCGATAAGTTGAAGATCGACTCGCTGCGCGCTGAAATCACCCTGTTCGAAGCTGCCCGGGCCTTTGCCGCTGCCGATGGCCGGAGCACGGCCCAGATGGACGACCTGCGCCAGGCTGCCCCGTTGGCGCTGCGCTTGCGGCGCTCGCAGTTCATGAGCGAGTATTTCTCCAACCAACAGGCCGAGGACGCCGAAATCTCCGCATTCGTCAACAACATCCTGGCTCCCGGCTCGCAAACTAATGTCTAAAGATATAGAAAGGTTCCATATGACCCAATCCCCACCCGCACCAGGCATCAAAACCAACAGCATCGAAGAACTGCTCAAGAACGGCTGGACGTTGTTGGGAAAAGGCGAGCTGGATTCCGCCGAGGAAGTCTTCCGCAAGGCTTGCATGGTCGACCCGAAGTCGATCGAAGCATTTTACGCTTTGGGGTTGGTGCTCAAGTCCGAAGAACGCAAGAAAGACGCCATCACTGCCTTCGAACACGTGATCAAGCTTATCGAGGATAAGGTTGAAAAGGATCCCACCCGCGCCCGCATGTTACGCAGGCTGGCGTTGGGGCACGTCAACCAGCTCCGCGACGGCGATTGGAACCTCGAAAAGGAAATATGGCAGAAAAAAGCCTGACCCATCGTCAGCGCCTCGAGCGCTGCCTTGCCGGTGAACGGCTCGAGCGCGTTCCGGTGGCCTTGTGGCGCCATTTTCCCGGTGATGACCAGGACCCCGCCCGCCTGGCTGCAGCCACGGTATACTTCCAACGGACGTACGATTTCGACCTCGTCAAGGTAACCCCGGCGTCGTCATTCTGTGTGAAGGATTGGGGGGTGGATGACGAATGGCGTGGCGTTGCCGAGGGCACCCGCGATTACACTACCTTCGCCATACACGAGGCCGGGGATTGGCTGCGCCTGCCCGTCCTGGACCCGCGCCGCGGGCGCCTCGAAGGCCAACTGCGCTGCTTGGAGATGATCGTCGCCGAGGTGGGTCCCGATGTCCCCGTGTTGCAAACGATTTTCAATCCCCTATCCCAGGCAAAAAACCTGGTTTCCAGGGAAAGGCTGTTCGTCCACCTGCGGCGCAATCCGGAGGCGGTGCACGCCGGCTTGAAGACCATCACCGAGAGCACGCTGCGCTTCCTGGAAGCGGCTCTGCAAACCGGCATCGCAGGAATATTTTTTGCAGTGCAGCACGCCCAATATGGCTTGCTTTCCGAGCAGGAATACGCTGAATTTGGGCGCCGCTACGACCTGCAGGTGCTGGCACATTTGGATAAGACCTGGTTGAACATGCTCCACCTGCACGGCAATGACGTAATGTTCGACCTGATTGCCGATTACCCCATTCAGGTGGTGAACTGGCACGATCGGGAAACCCCTCCCGACCTGGCGGGAGGCAAAGCGCGCTTCCCTGGCGTTGTCTGCGGCGGCTTGCGGCGGGAAACGACCATGATCCTGGCCACGCCTGACCAGGTGGTCGCTGAAGCGCGCCAGGCTATGGAATTAACTGGAAAGCAGCGCTTCATCCTGGGGACGGGTTGCGTCGTGCCGGTGACCGCACCGCACGGTAACCTGTTGGCGGCGCGACGCTGCGTCGATGAGCCGGGGTAGCCCGGGCACGACCAGCCAGTCGCGAGAGCAGCAGAGGAAGCCAGAATAGTGAGCGCGCCCAGGATTATCGGCGGGGTAGCCCGCGGGCGGCGGCTGAATCCGGTTCCCGGAGATAGCACCCGCCCAATCACCGACCGCACCAAGGAATCGCTTTTCAATATTATCGGCGCTGATATCCACGGCGCCCGGTTTCTGGATTTGTTTGCCGGCACGGGCAGCGTGGGCATCGAGGCGCTGAGCCGCGGCGCAGCGTTCGTGCGCCTGGTGGATAAACTGCGCCAGGCAGTGCAGACCATCCGCGCCAACCTGGCGCTGACCGGGTTGGGGGAAAACGCCCAGGTGCTGCAGGCCGACGCTTTCAAGCTGCTTGCCCAAACGCCGGATAAAGTCTTCGATTACGTTTACATCGCCCCGCCTCAGTACAAAGCGATGTGGGAGCAGGCGCTCCTGGCTTTGGATGCTAACTCTGGCTGGTTGTCCCCGGATGCGTGGGTGATCGTCCAGATCCACCCGGTCGAGTACAGGGATCTTGTCGCTGCCGGGCAATTGAAAGGCTTGCTCGAGTTCGAGCAACGCCAATACGGCAGCACGCTGCTGGTCTTCTACTCGCTTCGTTAAACAAACAACCCCCTCCTGGCATCTTGATGGAGGGGGTTTTGATTTGATTTATCTCGGGTTAGCCCTTCAGGAAGGCTTCGATGGCTTCCTTGCTGATGCGATAGGCGTTGCCGATCTTCTTGGCTTTCAAATCGCCGGCGTTGATGGCGGCGATCACGTCTTCCTCCGAGACACGCAGGAAGGTGGCCGCCTCGGAGGGCGTCATCACGTCGGGCATGGCGCTGGCGGCAGGTTGCGAGCCGGCTGTTGCCGCTCCGGCGGCTGGCATTCCCGAGAGCGATTGGCTCAGCACGTTGCCGATGCCCATCCCAGCGCCGATACCAGCGGTCAGGCCGGCGCCGCCGCTCGGGTTCTGGGCGGCGTCACGCATGGCGTCCGCAGCCTGCAACTGGGTGTAGGTAGCCATGTCCAGCATGCCCATGGCGCGCAGCTCCTCGGCGGACTTGCTGGAGGGTTTCAGGTTCTCGATGTAGTAGGATTTCAGGGTTAGCCCGATGGCGGCGAAGTCATCTTGCGCCTTGGCGCGCACGCCGGCGCCCAATTCCTCGGTCAGGCCGATCAGCTCGGGGA
>JAQUAE010000020.1 GCA_028687395.1 Anaerolineales bacterium
TGGTGATGCCAGGGGACCGGGTGAACCTGGAAGTGCAGTTGATCGTGCCGGTGGCATTGGAACAGGGTTCGAAGTTCGCCATTCGTGAAGGCGGTTTGACCGTCGGCGCGGGTGTCATCACTAAGATCATAGAATAGGTACATGTATGGCTAAGCAGAAAATCCGCATCCGCCTCAAGGCATACGACCATCGCGTCTTAGACCAATCGGCGAAACGCATTGTCGAGACCGCAGAGCGCACCGGCGCCAGGGTGGTGGGTCCAGTACCCTTGCCAACTCGCATAGAAAGGTTTACAATACGGCGCTCAACTTTCATCGACAAGGATTCGCACGAGCACTTTGAAATCCGCACACATAACCGCTTGATCGACGTCCTGGAACCGGATTCCAAGACGATCGACATGCTGATGCGGCTGAACCTGCCCGCTGGTGTGGATATCGAGATTAAGATCTAAGATGGGGGACTGGCGCCCGCCAGCGGCTTTTCCTGGCAGCGCCGGTAGTTAACAAGCGAGTACGCAACGAAGGCAGCGCAAGAGCCAGCCTGCGTGCGGGCGCCAACCCAACCCAAGGCGCCCGGCAGGTTGCCTGACTGCGCTGCGTTCAGGGATGGTGCAGCCGAGCCCAGGCTGACAGTCCCGGTAGGAAAACTATATTAGGAGAAAACTGAGATGTTGAAAGGGCTGCTTGGAAAGAAAGTCGGCATGACCCAGATTTTCGACGAGTCCGGTGCGGCAATACCGGTAACCCTGATCGAAGCTGGGCCATGCTATGTTACCCAGGTGCGCACCCAGGAGACCGACGGTTACCTGGCAGTGCAACTGGGCTTCGAAGAGATCAAACCCAAGCGGGTCACGGGTGGTGAATTGGGCCATCTGAAACGCAACAGCCTGCCTCCGTTGCGTTTTTTGCGTGAATTCAGGGAGAAAGACCCCGGGGTGCAGGAAGGCGATAAGATCACCCTCGAACAGGTCTTTGCCCCCGGCGAGATGGTCGACGTAACCGGCGTGAGCAAGGGGAAGGGCTTTCAGGGTGGTGTGAAGCGCTATCACTTCCGCGGCGGTAGCAAGACGCACGGCCAGTCGGACCGCCAGCGGGCTCCTGGCTCACGCGGCTCCGGCACCACGCCCGGGCGGGTGTACAAAGGCTCACGCGGCCCCGGCCACATGGGCAGCGACCGCGTCACCGTACAGAACCTGAAGGTGGTCTTCGTAGACGCCGAACGCAACCTGCTCGGCTTGCGCGGCGCAGTGCCCGGCGCGAAGGGCGGTTTGGTGATGATCAAAGGAGCGCGCAAGCAATAGCGCCGCCATCCAGGAAAGGCCTGGTAGACCCTGCACACTAGGGGAGAGGGTGCCGCCAGCTTGTTAGGAGCGAATGGATTATGAAGGTAGATGTGCTGAACTTAGAAGGCAAGAAACTCCGCAAGGTGGAATTGCCGGAGAAGATCTTCGCCGCCCCCGTGAACGAGGCCTTGATGCACCAGGCTTTCGTGCGGCAACTGGCGAATGCTCGCCTGGGCACCCACAAGACCAAGGGGCGCAGCGAGGTCTCCGGCGGCGGCCGCAAACCCTGGCGCCAGAAGGGCACCGGCCGGGCGCGCCAGGGCTCCACGCGCGCTGCCCAATGGGTGGGCGGTGGTAAGATCCACACCCCTAAGCCCCGCGATTATGCTTTGAAGATGCCGCGCAAGATGCGCCATGCCGCCCTGCGCTCCGCCTTGTCGGTGAAAGCCGCCGCACAGGGTGTGGTGCTGGTGGATGAACTACACGCCGAGGAAGCCAGGACGCGCCTGATGGCCGAAGCCATGAACCGCCTGGTAGGCGAGTCGAGCGTGCTTGTCTTGGTCCCTGAAAAAGACGAGAACTACGAACGCTTCGTGCGTTCGGTGAATAACTTACCCGACACCAAGGCGTTACTGGCTAGCTATTTGAACATCCGCGACTTGCTGCAATACGACAAATTGCTCTTGCCTTTGAAGTCTTTGGATGCGCTGGTGGCGATTTTAGGGTAAGCGGGAGGATGCCATGACAACGATTTATGATGTGCTTCTGCGTCCCATCGTGACCGAAAAATCCAATTATCTGAACAGCGATCTCCACCAGTATGTCTTCGAGGTGACCGGAGACTCCTCCAAGAGCCTGATCAAAGATGCAGTCGAGCTGCTCTTCGATGTCGACGTGCTGCGTGTGAACGTGGTCAACGTGCCTGCCAAGCGCACCCGCCGCTTCCGCAACCGCCAGTTGCGCGTACGCCGCAGCGGTTACAAGAAAGCGATTGTCACGCTGGCCCAGGGCGACACGATTGAAATCTTCGAAGGGGTGAAGTAATGGCTATCAAGAAATACAAACCAACTACTCCCGGCCAGCGTGGCATGACCGGCGCCTCTTTCGAGGAGATTACCAAGACCACGCCCGAACGCTCCTTGCTCGTCCCGTTGAGGAAGAGCGGCGGCAGGAACTCGTACGGGCGCATCACCGTCCGCCATCGCGGCGGCGGCAACCGGCGCAACATCCGCCTGGTGGATTTCAAGCGTGACAAGCTGGGCATTCCCGCCCAGGTGGCGGCAATTGAGTATGATCCCAACCGCACCGCTCGCCTGGCGCTGCTGCATTACGCCGATGGCGAGAAGCGTTACATCCTCGCTCCGCTCGATTTGCGCGTAGGAGATACGGTGCTTTCGGGCCCCACGGCGGAGATTCGCCCAGGCAACACCCTGCCCATCACCAACATTCCCGTGGGCACCATGGTGCATAACATCGAGCTCAAGGTGGGCAAGGGCGGCCAGCTCGTGCGTGCCGCAGGCGGTGCAGCGCAACTGCTGGCTAAAGAAGGCGAGTACGCCCAAATTCGCATGCCCTCCGGCGAGGTGCGCCTGGTGTTGCAGCGCTGTATGGCCACGATTGGCCAGATTGGCAACGTCGATCACAGCAACATCAAGCTGGGCAAGGCGGGGCGCAAGAGGCACATGGGCATCCGGCCCACCGTGCGCGGCACGGCGATGTCGCCGCGCGACCACCCGCACGGCGGCGGCGAAGGTCGCCAGCCGATAGGCATGCCCGGCCCGAAGAGCCCGTGGGGCAAGCCGACGCGCGGCGCGGTCACTCGCCGGAATAAGAAGACGGACCAGTACATCGTCCGCCGCCGCGGAAAGAAACGCAGATAAAGCGCAATCCGCTGGCCCAGCCATCAGGCGCGCAGCGCTGCTGGCCCAGCCGTTTGCAGGAATTGTCTAGGAGACTAGGATATGGGAAGATCGCTTAAAAAAGGCCCGTACATCCACGCCAAGCTGATGAAGAAGGTCGAGGCGATGAATGAGCGCGGCGAGAAGAAGGTCATTCGTACCTGGAGCCGGGCGAGCACCATTTACCCCCAGATGGTGGGGCACACCATTGCAGTGCACGACGGGCGCCGGCATGTGCCGATCTACATCACCGAGAACATGGTTGGGCACCGCTTAGGCGAATTTGCGCCCACGCGCACCTTCCGTGGCCACCTCGAAGAGAAGAAGTTGAAGAAGGGTTAAGCGGCCATGCAAACAGATGTTCGTGCGCACGCGCGCTTCATACCCCACCCGCCTCAAAAGGTGCGCTTGATTGCAGATCTGCTGCGAGGCAAGCCCGCCATCGAGGCCCAGAACGTGCTCAAGTTCACCCCCAACGCAGCGGCCAGACCGCTGCTCAAGGTGTTGAACTCGGCTATGGCGAACGCGGAGGAGAATTTCGGCCTCAGCCGCGATAACCTGTACATCTACAAGATATTCGCCGACGAAGGCCCCACGCGCAAGTGGAGGCGCTTTGGGGCGCGCGGGCGGTTCAAACCCTGGCTGCGCCGTTCCTCTCATATCACCATTGTCTTGCGCGAGGTTGAATAAACAAGGAGAAACTATGGGCCGTAAAGTTCATCCGATCGGTTTCCGATTGAAAATCAACAAGACCTGGGAAGGTCGCTGGTACGCAGAGGGCGAGGAATACGTCAACCAACTGCACCAGGATTTTGCCATCCGTGAGCTGGTGCACCAAGAAGCCCCTCGCGCTGGCGTCTCACGCATCGATATCGAGCGCTTCCCGGGCAAAGTGAAGATCGTGGTCAACACCGCCAAGCCAGGCGTTCTGATCGGGCGCAAAGGCGAGAGCGTCAAGAAGATGCGTGCCAGCCTGGAAGCGCTGCTCGGCAAGAAGATCGACCTGGAGATCAAGGAAATCAAAGATCCTGATCTGGATGCCTACCTGGTGGCGAATAACATCGCCGAGCAACTCGAACGGCGCATCTCTTACCAGCGGGCGATGAAGCGCGCCATGCAACAGGCTTTGCGCCAGGGAGCTCAGGGCATTCGCGTCGAAGTGGCTGGGCGCTTGAGCGGGGCGGAAATGGCGCGCGCGGTCAACATGCGTGAAGGCCGTGTGCCGCGCCAAACCTTGCGCGCCGACATCGATTTTGCCACATGCGAAGCTTTGACCACCTACGGGCGCATCGGTGTGAAGGTATGGATTTATCGGGGTGAATCCGTACCCGAGATCGAGGAGAAATTGGAAACCACTGAAGGTGTTTACGTAAGCGAGTGATGAGCAACGGGAGGCAGTGCGCAGCGCGCTTACCGTACCCCTGCGCGCACGTGCCCCACCTGATGCCAAAGCCATGCTGACGAAGGTGCAATTATGTTAATGCCTAAGAGAGTAAAGTACCGCAAGCAAATGCGCGGTCGTATGAAGGGGAAAGCCTACCGGGGCTCCGCGGTCACGTTTGGGGATTTTGGGCTGCAAGCGATGGAACCGGGCTGGGTCACTGCCCGCCAGATCGAAGCCGCACGCCGCGCCATCATGCGCGCCATTCGCCGCCGCGGCAAGGTCTGGATTCGCATCTTCCCGGATAAACCCGTGACCCAGAAGCCCGCCGAGACCCGCATGGGCAAGGGCAAGGGCAACGTGGAATTCTGGGTGGCGGTGGTGAAGCCGGGCCGGATTATTTTCGAAGTCGGCGGCGGTTTGCCCGAGGATATCGCCCACACCGCGCTGCGGCTGGCGCAGTATAAATTCAGCATCAAGACGAAAATCGTCGGCCGTTACGAACAGGTTGGAGGCGAATCATGAAAGCGTCTGAAATTCGCGAGGTGAGCACCCAGGAGCTGGTGACGAAATTGGACGACGCCCGCCAGGAGCTGATGAACCTGCGCTTCCAAATGGCGATGGGTGGGTTGAAGGATTACACCCGCCTGCGCATCACCCGCAAGAACATCGCCCGGCTGTCAACGATCTTAGCAGAGCGTGAAGCTCTGGCGACTGAAAAAGGTGAAGCATGAACACTCGTCGTCGAATTACCGGCGTGGTGAAAAGCGCCAACATGCAAAAGACGGTCATCGTGGAAATCTCCCGCACCTACCAGCACCGCCTGTATAAGAAGGTGGTAAAAAGCAGCAGACGGGTGATGGCCCACGACGAATTGGGCTGCCAACCTGGCGACCACGTGCGCATCGTCGAGAGCCAACCCCTTTCGCGCCACAAGCGTTGGGTGGTGCAGGAGATCTTGCGACGGGATATCCGCGGCGTGGATGAACTCATCCCCGATGTGGAGAGCCCGCAATGATCCAGCAAGAGAGTTATCTGAAAGTTGCGGATAACACCGGCGCCCGCGAGTTGTTGGTCATCCATGTCATGGGCGGTTCCCGCCGCCGGTATGGCGCAGTAGGTGACGTGGTGGTGGGGACGGTCAAGTCGGCCATCCCCCAGGGTACGGTGAAGAAGAGCGACGTGGTGCGCGCCGTGATCGTGCGCTGCGCCAAGGAATGGCGGCGCGAGGATGGCTCCTACATCCGCTTCGACGATAACGCCGCCGTCATCCTGGAAACCGATGGCCAGAATCCCAAAGGGACGCGCATCTTTGGCCCTGTCGCTCGTGAGTTGCGCGAGAAGGGTTTCATGAAGATAGTCTCGCTTGCCCCTGAAGTTCTTTGAGCGGGCAGGTAAAGGAGCAGCAAACGTGAAGGTCAAGATTCGTAAAGGTGATACCGTTGAGGTGATCAGCGGGCGTGAGGAATACCTGGGCAAGCGCGGCGAAGTCATCAAGGTTCTGCCGGATGTCTCCCGCGTGGTGGTTCAGGGAGTCAACATCCGCAAGAAGCACCAACGCCAGGTGCAGACGCAGGGACGCACGATGAATCCGGGCATTATCGAGTTCGAAGGCCCGATCGACATCTCTAACGTCATGCTGGTGTGTCCGAAGTGCGATGAAGCCACCCGCGTCGGCGTGCAGCGTGAAGAGGGCATCTCCAAGCGCGTGTGCAAGCGCTGCCAGGCGTTGATCGACTAAGCGGGCGCTCGGGAGCGTTGAATTATGGAACATGTATTGAAAACCCGTTATCAAGAAGAGATTATCCCTGCGCTGATGAAATCGCTCAACCTGACGAACGTCATGGAGGTACCGCGGTTGAAGAAGGTGATCGTCAACGTCGGCGTAGGCGAAACCCGGGATAATCCCAAAGCGCTGGATCCGGTGGTGGGCGATCTCACCCTGATCACTGGCCAGAAGCCGATCATCACCAAGGCGCGCAAGAGCATCGCCAACTTCAAGTTGCGCGAAGGCCAGCAGATTGGCGTGAAAGTCACCCTGCGCGGCGAGAGGATGTGGTCCTTCCTGGACCGCCTGATGAACGTCGCCCTGCCTCGCGTGCGCGATTTTCGCGGCATTTCTCCGAACGCGTTCGATGGCCGCGGCAACTACACCCTGGGGTTGCGCGAGCAGTTGGTTTTTCCGGAGATCGAATACGATAAGATCGACAAGCTCCGCGGTTTGGAAATCAGCATTGTCACCACGGCTCGAACCGATGAAGAAGGCCGACAATTGTTGCAGATGCTGGGAATGCCGTTCAAAAAGGATGGGTAGCCGATGGCCAAGAAGTGCATGTCGTATCGTGAAATGAGACGGAAGTACCCCACACGCGTGCGCAATCGCTGCAAGCTGTGCGGTCGCCCACGCGGGTATATTCGCCGCTTCGGCTTGTGCCGTATCTGTTTTCGTGAGCTCGCCTTGAAGGGCAAGATTCCCGGTGTCGTCAAGTCTTCGTGGTAGCCGGGTGGAGAGTGTGATATGAGTATGACTGATCCTATTGCCGATATGTTGACCCGCATCCGAAATGCGATCATGGCGGGTCATCCAATGGTTGCGTTGCCAAGCTCGAAGATCAAGATGGCGATTGCGAAGATACTGAAGGATGAAGGCTACATCAGCGGTTACGAGATCGTTGATGGGAAGACGAGCGGTCAAAAGATCTTGCGCATCCGCTTGAAATACGTGGGTGAGCGGCGCAATCGCACCTCGGTCATCGCTGGCGTCGAGCGCATCAGCCGCCCGGGCCGCCGGGTGTTCACCGGTAAACAGGACATCCCCTGGGTGCTGTCCGGTATGGGCATCGCCATTATCTCCACGCCGAAGGGCGTCATGACTGGTCAACGCGCCCGCCAGTTGGGTGTGGGCGGCGAGGTGATTTGCAAGGTCTGGTAATTTTGGGATTGCTCGAGCCGCTTTGGGTGAGCTGCCCGAGGCTGGTTGCGCAAACCGTAGGAGGTTAGAACTGTGTCACGCATTGGACGTATGCCTGTGGCTGTGCCTGAGGGCGTGAATGTAGAAATCAAGGGCACCCACGTGAGTGTTAAAGGACCGAAGGGCGAGTTATCCCACACCTTTCCGTCTGGGATGCTGATCTCATTCGAGTCCGACCAGATCCTGGTGCAACGCCCGACGGATAATCGCATCGACCGCTCGATGCATGGGATGACCCGCGCTTTGATCAATAACATGGTGGTCGGGGTCAGCAGCGGATACGAGAAAATCCTCGAAGTGAACGGGGTGGGTTACCGGGCGGAAGTGAATGGTGCCAACCTGGTCCTGTACGTGGGTTACTCGCACCCGGTAGTGATCGAGCCTCCCCAGGGGATTTCCTTCGAGGTCGATACCCGCACGCGGCAGATCAAGGTGCAAGGCCACGATAAGCAAATGGTAGGGCAGATCGCGGCCGATATCCGCAAGGTGCGCCCGCCGGAACCCTACAAAGGCAAGGGTATCCGCTATATCAATGAGGTTGTCCGCCGCAAGGCTGGCAAGGCAGGTAAGGTGTAAGCTATGGCTGCAATGAAATCTCGATCTCAAGCTCGCGTGCGCCGTCACGTTCGCGTGCGGAAGAACCTCTCCGGCACGGCCGAATGCCCGCGGTTGAACGTCTATCGTAGTCTGGCCGAAATTTACGCTCAGGTGATCGATGACGAAGCGGGGCAGACGCTCGTCTCCGCCTCGTCGATCGACTCCGAGCTGCGCAAGAAGGTGGCCGGTCTGAAGAAAGCGGAGCAGGCCAAGCTGGTTGGCCAGATGGTTGCGGAGAGAGCCAAAGCCAAAGGAATCAAGAAGGTAGTCTTCGATCGCGGCGGCTACCGGTATATCGGTCGCGTCAAGGCACTGGCCGATGGCGCCCGCGAAAGCGGCCTCGAATTTTAGAGAACTGCCACATAAGCGTAGGAGCATTTTATGAGCAATATGATGGAATTCGAATCAGAACTTGACGAGCGCGTGGTGGAGATTGCGCGTGTGGCGAAAGTGGTCAAGGGCGGCCGCCGTTTTTCCTTTCGAGTGACCGTGGTCGTCGGCGATAACCGTGGCAACGTGGGCATCGGCATCGGCAAGGCGAATGCGGTGCCGGATGCGATGCGCAAGGCATCCGAAAAAGGGCGCAAGAATATGCATAAAGTCTCGCTGTACGGGTCGACTATTCCACATGAGATCATCGGTCGCGTCGCTGGGGCGCGCGTCCTGCTCAAGCCGGCTTCACGCGGCACGGGAGTCATCGCCGGCGGTGGCGTGCGCGCCGTCTTGGAGGCTGCAGGCATCTCGGACATCCTCACCAAGTCGTTGGGCAGTAGCAACCTGCTCAACGTGGTCAAAGCCACGATGTCAGCGCTGGATCACCTGAAGAATCCTGAAGAGGAAGCCGCCCGCCGTGGGAAGAGCGTGAAGGACGTCACCCCCTTCTGGGAGCGCAGAAAAGATGCCTAAGAAAACCAAGAAAGTCGAAACGATATTGCGCATCACCCTGGTCAAAAGCCCGATCGGGTATTCGCAGAAACATAAGGACACGATTCGCGCCCTGGGATTGCACCGCATGCGCCAGACCGTGGAGCATGTGGACTCGCTCTCGCTGCGCGGCATGCTTTCCAAGGTTGCTCATCTGGTGAATGTAGAAGAGAAATAGAAGGTTGGCGATGAAATTGCACGATCTCAAACCGAATGAAGGCTCAAAGAAGAACCGCAAGCGCGTCGGCCGCGGCATTAGCGCCGGGCAGGGCAAGACTTCCGGGCGAGGCACCAAAGGCCAGGGGGCGCGCTCGGGAGGCGGCACCCGCCTGTACCATCAGGGTGGCAACCTGCCTTTCTTCCGCCGCCTGCCGTTCATGCGCGGTAAGGGTTTCACACCCTTCTCCCGGGTGGAATACAACGAGGTCAACCTGGACCAACTGGCGCAGTTCCAGGCTGGCAGCGAAGTTAACCCGCAGGCGCTGGAGGCTGCTCGCCTGTTGCGCGACGCCAGGAAACCCGTCGTGATCTTGGGGCGCGGCGAGTTGGGGGTTGCTCTCAAGGTCAGCGCTCACCGGGTCACCAAGGGCGCTCAGGCGAAGATCGAAGCCGCCGGTGGCAGCGTGGAGATCCTCCCCCTGCAAGGATGATCTCCCAGTCGCGATTCCTGAGCATGGGTTCTATTCGGATAGCATAAGGAGATAAAAGGAATGAAGCGGTCAGCCTGGCGCTACCTCTGGACATCACGCGATATCCGCCGCAAGATCCTCTTCACCATCCTGATTCTGGCGATCTTCCGCCTGGCTTCCCACGTGCCGGTTCCCGGCGTGAATCGGGAGGCGATTGCCGGCATCCTGGCAGGTGGCGGGGCGGGCGGCACGCTCGTGAACCTGCTGGACTTGCTCTCCGGCGGCACGGTGTCCAATTTTTCGGTGCTGGCCATGGGCGTCTACCCGTACATCACGGCGCAGATCATCCTGCAATTGCTCGTGCCCATCATCCCCGCCTTGCAGCGCAAGATGGAAGAAGACCAGCGCGAGGGTCAAAAATGGATGGAGAAGTGGACTTACATCCTGGCCGTCCCGATGGCAGCCCTGCAAGCGGTGGGACAGATCAACCTGTTCTCCGCTTTCGCCGGGGGCGAGCAGATCCTGAACAACTTCGGGTTCAAGGGCGCCAATTTACTCCCCTCGCTGGCTATTGTGTTCAGCATGACGGCCGGCACGATGTTCGCCATCTGGCTGGGTGAGTTGATCTCCGAATACGGCATCCGCAACCAGGGTCTCTCGTTGATCATCTTCGCCGGCATCGTGGCGCGCGTCCCGGCCAACCTGGCCCGGCTGATGTCCGATGAGCAGAACCGCTGGTTCATCCTGATCTTTCTTGCGGTCATCACCACCCTGATCATCTTTGCCATCGTCTTCGTCCAGCAGGGGCGCCGTAACGTGCCGGTGATGTACCCTGGGCGGCGGGTGGGCAACCGCATGTCGATGCCCGTCAAGGGCACCCTGCCGCTGATGGTCAACATGGCAGGCATGATCCCGCTCATCTTCGCCCAATCCATCCTCACCTTTCCGGCGATCATCGCCAGTTTCTTCATCGGCTCGAGCGTGAGCTGGCTCTCCAGCACAGCGACCACTGTCCAGAACCTCTTCGGTGGCAATAGCACCTTTTACTGGATCGTTTACTTCCTGATGGTAGTGGCGTTCACCTTCTTCTATACCGACGTGCTCTTCTCGCAACAGAACTACGGCGAGAATCTCAAGAAGGTGGGCGCTCAGATTCCGGGGGTGAGCCGGGGCGCGCCGACGCAGAAGTATCTCACCCGCGTCCTGCGCCGTATCACCTTCCCGGGCGCCCTGTTCCTTGGCATTGTAGCGATCCTGCCTTGGTTGATCGGCCTGATCGTACCGTTTGGTCAAAGCAGCGGCCTTTTACTGGTTTCCTCTGCCGGCTTGCTGATTGTTGTCGGTGTAGTACGGGATACATTCTTTAACATCGAAGCGGAACTTAAACTACACGGCTACGACGATGCATTGCTCGTCCGCTGAGGATCTTACCAGGGATGCCTAAATATATTGTCTTACTTGGACCACCCGGTGCAGGGAAAGGCACGCAAGCACAGAAAATATCCAGCAGTTTTGGATACCCACACGTTTCATCCGGAGAGTTGTTCCGGGAGCACCTTAAAAACCAGACCCAACTGGGAAAACTGGCTCAGGGCTACATCGAGCGCGGCGAGCTGGTGCCCGATGACGTCACCATCGCCATGATTCGCGAGCGCCTCACCCGCCCGGACTGTGAGCAGGGTGCCATCCTGGATGGCTTTCCGCGCACGGCGCCCCAGGCGGAAGCTCTGTCTGCCATGCTGGCGGAGCTGGGCGGCAAGGTGGACCTGGTGCCGTACATCAACGTCCCAACCCGGGTTTTGGTGGAGCGCCTCGCCGGGCGATGGACTTGCCGGGAGCAGGGGCACATCTTCCACGAGACCTCCAACCCTCCCAGGCAGCCTGGGAAGTGCGACGTGGACGGCTCGGAGCTCTACCAGCGCGAGGACGACCAGGCTGAGACCGTGCTCAAGCGTATCCAGGTTTACCTCTCGCAGACAACGCCCCTGATCGAGCACTACCGCTCCCAGGGCGTGCTCGTGGAAGTGAACGGCGCTTTGCCCATCGATCAGGTCACGCAGACGTTGAGCGAACTGATCGAGAAGGAAGTCCTGGTATGAGCTGGGAAAGGGCCATCACCATCAAGACTGAGCGCGAGCTGAGCATCATGCGCCAGGCGGGGCGCATCAACGCCCTGGCATTGCAGCGGGTGCGCGAGCTGGTGCGCCCGGGCGTGACTACCGCCGAGCTGGACAAAGCTGCGGAAGAGGTCATCCGCTCGCATGGAGCGCAACCCGCCTTCCTGGGCGTCCCCGGGGCGTACCCGTACCCGGCCACGCTCACGGTCAGCATCAACGACGAGCTGGTGCATGGCATTCCTGGCAAGCGCAAGCTGAAGGAAGGCGACATCGTCTCGATCGATTGCGGCACGATCTTCGAGGGCTACGTGGGCGACTCGGCCTTCACCATGGGCGTCGGCGAAATCTCGAAGGAAGCCCAAGAGCTCATCGAAGTCACCGAGAAGGCGCTCGCCATCGGCATCGACAAGCTGCGCGCAGGCAACCGGGTTGGGGATGTAGGCGCTGCGATCCAGGCCTTCGTCGAGGGGCAGGGTTACTTCCTGACCCGCGAATACACTGGCCATGGCGTCGGCCAGGCGATGTGGGAAGGCCCGCAGGTGCCCAATTACGGTGTGGCGGGCAGGGGCACGCTGCTGCGCAGCGGGATGACCATTGCCCTGGAGCCGATGGTGCTGGCCGGTACTGAGGCAACCTGGGTGTTGCCCGACCAGTGGACTGTAGCATCGAAAGACGGCGGCCTGACGGCTCACTTCGAGCACACCGTTGCGGTCATGAATGGCGATCCAGTCATCCTCACCCAGCCATGACGGCGGGTGGACGAAAACTGGATGAGTAGAAAAGATTACAGTATAATAGGAACTTCGGCTACAATCTGACCTGCAGGGTCAGTGAGCGCAAGAGGAGTATGGACATGAAGGTATCATCTTCGGTTA
>JAQUAE010000335.1 GCA_028687395.1 Anaerolineales bacterium
CTAATGACACCCTGGACGGGCTTTAAGAAATCTCTGCTGTCGTGAGCGCAGTGAGTGGAGGGGGCTTGACACAACCCCCCCTATGCGATAGCATAATTTCCGCGCATGGCGCAGACGACCGGCAACGTATACAGGGCGACGGTCAAACCGTCGCCCGTCATATTGACCGTCGAGGAGCGCTTGATTGGCAGAAGCTAAACCTATCGTCAATGCTAAAGAACAGAAGGTCTTTACGGACATCTTACGTGAGCGCGCCAAGGGGATTTTAGAACCCACGGCGCGGTGGCTGAACCGGATGGGGGTGATGCCGAACACGGTGACCATCGCGGGCTTGTTAGGCAACGCGGTTGGCGCCTACTTCCTGGCACGCGGGCAGATGACAGTGGGGGGGATCTTCGTCTTGCTGATGGGGCCGGTGGACGCGCTGGACGGGGCTATGGCGCGGCTGCGCGGCGAGCCCGGCGAGTTCGGGGCGTTCGTGGACTCGGTAACCGATCGCTACTCTGAGCTGGTGATCTTCCTGGGGTTGATGTACTTCTATTTGCAGCAGGGGGAGTGGCTCTACGCGCTGCTGACTTACCTGGCAGCAGCCGGGTCGGTGCTGGTGTCGTACGTGCGAGCGCGGGCGCAATCGGTGGGGTACGAGGCCAAGACGGGGGTGTTTTCACGGCTGGGCAGGTACCTGGTCATGACGGTGTGCCTGATCTTCAACATCCCGGTGGTTGGGTTGGGCATCCTGGCGGTGTTTGCCAACCTGACTGCATTGCAACGCATCCTGGACGTGCGGCGGCAGGCGCGTCGCGGGGCGTAACCCTTATCACTCGAGGTCAACGATGTCGACAGGTTTTCAGATCGGTCCATTATTCATTCGTTATTATGGCATTATCCTGATGCTGGGCGCCCTGGCCGGCGCCTGGCTGGCGGACAGGGAAGCGCGCCGGAGAGGGCAGGACAACGAGCTGGTGTGGGATGCGCTGGTATGGGTGCTGATCGGTGGCATCCTGGGAGCGCGCCTGTGGCACATCCTGACCCCTCCGCCGTCGATGGTGGCACAAGGCATCACCACGGCGTATTACCTGACGCACCCGTTGGACGCGCTGGCGATCTGGCGCGGCGGACTGGGCATCCCCGGGGCGGTCATCGGGGGCGTGCTGGCGCTGTACCTGTACTGCCGTAAGCGCAAGGTCAGCTTCTTGATGTGGATCGACATCGTCTCTCCCTCCCTGGCGCTGGGACAGGCCATCGGGCGTTGGGGGAATTTCGTCAACCAGGAGATCTACGGGGCGCCGACGGACTTGCCCTGGGGCATCTTCATTTCCCCGGAGAACCGGCTGCCTGGCTACAAGGACGTGAGCCGCTACCACCCCCTCTTCCTGTACGAGTCGCTGTGGAACCTGGCTAACATGTTCTTCCTGTTGTGGTTAAGCCGGCGCTACGCCGACCGGCTCAAGCCGGGAGACGTGTTCCTGGTGTACCTGGTGTCTTATCCCGTGGGGCGCTTCTTGCTGGAATTCTTGCGCCTGGACGCCTCGCAGGTGGCTGGGGTGAACGCCAATCAAACGGTGATGGCGCTGGTGGCGCTGAGCGCGGCGGCGCTCTTCTCCTGGCGGCATAGGGCCGATGCTCGCCCAGCGCCGGCGGGAGATTCCGAAGACGAGTATCCCGCCTGACAGGACTCATGTCCCATTGCGCCCAGGTGCAGGTAAGCATATCATTCTGACGATGGGCGTAAACCATGATCATCACCCAGGATCTCAGCAAACAATTCGGTGAATTCCGGGCGGTGGAGGGGGTGGACCTGCGCGTGGAGCCGGGCGAGGTGCTAGCCTTGCTTGGGCCGAACGGCGCGGGGAAGACGACTACCGTCCGCATGCTGACTTCGGTGCTGCGGCCGACGCGTGGCGCGGCGAGCGTGGCTGGCTACAACGTGGTCTCGGAAGCGGCGCGGGTGCGGGCGTGTGTGGGGGTGTTGACCGAGCAACACGGCTTGTATCACCGCATGCCAGCCGGCGAATACCTGGATTTCTTCGCGCAAATCTACGGTTTGGGGGCAAGCGAGCGGGGGGCGCGGGTGCGGGGGATGCTGGAGCAATTCGGTCTGTACGAAGAGCGCAAGCGGCACATTGGAGAGTATTCCAAGGGGATGCGCCAGAAGCTGGCACTGGCGCGCGCTTTGCTGCACAACCCGCCAGTGCTGCTGCTTGACGAGCCGACCTCGGCGATGGACCCGGAGAGCGCCCGGCTGGTGCGCGATTCGATCCGGGCGCTGCGCTCGGCCAGCCGGACGATCATCATCTGCACGCACAACCTGGCAGAGGCGGAGGAGCTAGCCGACCAGATCGCCATCATCCGGCGAGGGCGAATCATTGCCCGCGGCTCGCCGGCGGCGCTGAAGGAGGCGCTGCTCGGACCGGTGGAGTACGAGGTGCGCTTCGCCTCGAGCCTGGACGGGCGTGAGCTGCGCCTGCCGGAGGGGGCGCGCCTGACGGCGTGGGGAGAGGCATGGTGCCGCTACCAGGCTTCCGACCCCGAGCAGACCAACCCGCGGGTATTAAGAGCCCTGCTCGAGGCAGGCCTGGCGGTGACCAGCCTGCAGGAGGCGCCACGCAGCCTGGAACAGGTTTACCTGAAGGCGGTGGGCGCGGCGCAGGAAGAGGAGGCGCAGGATGGCTGAAGGGCGGGCCGCGAAGCTGCGAGCGCGCCTGCGCCAGCAAGTGGGCCCGGCGTTGTTGATCACCCGGCGGGAGGTGCGCGACCAGTTTCGTGATTGGCGGGTGATCTTCCCCATCCTGGCGCTG
Organism: Anaerolineales bacterium; assembly: GCA_028687395.1. GTDB lineage: Bacteria > Chloroflexota > Anaerolineae > Anaerolineales > UBA4823 > JAQUAE01. Next base: position 2,799 of record JAQUAE010000335.1, read on the forward strand.
ACGCTGTTCTTCCCGGCGCTGATGAACTTCACCGCCAACCAGGCGGTGCGCTTCGTGGAACAATACGGGGCGCCGATCGTGGCCATGCGCCTGATTCCCTTCCTGCTGATGGTGGTGGGGTTCTTCCCTATATCGGTTTCGCTGGTGATTGCCTTGGAGAGCTTCGTGGGAGAGAAGGAGCGGCGGAGCATCGAGCCGCTGTTGAGCAGCCCGCTGACCGACTGGCAACTGTACCTGGGGAAGCTGCTGGCGGCCTTGCTGCCGCCGCTGCTGGCCAGCTACCTGGGGAT
>JAQUAE010000336.1 GCA_028687395.1 Anaerolineales bacterium
CTAAAGATAAAAACGAAATTTACGCCAAACGCATGCGCTACGGCCTGTACCAGTATTACCTGCGCCATTTCCGCGGCGCCAACCAGGCAGGCCAGGCGCCCAGCGAAGAGGAAAGTTTCTCCAACCCCACCCCCCCATAACCCCGGTGAAACCCACATGCCCGATAACGCACATTTACCCCTCTTCGAGCTCACCCGCGGCCTGACCGCGCCGGAGGAGCAGACAGTCGAATCCGTCCATTACGGCGCCATCGCAGTTGCCGATGCGAGGGGCAGGTTGCTCGCCTGGTATGGCGACCCGCAGATGGTCACCTACCTGCGCTCCACGGCCAAACCCTTCCAGGCGCTGCCGTTCATCGAGAGTAAGGGGCACGAGCATTACGGCCTCACCCCCAGGGAGATCGCCGTGATTTGTGCCTCCCACTCAGGCAGCGATGAACACGTCAGCGTGGTGCGCGAGATCCAGCGCAAGACGGGCGTGAAAGAAGAGGATTTGCTCTGCGGCGTGCACCCGATCTCCCACGAGGAAACGCTCAAAGCCATGGCGCAGAGGGGAGAAGCGCTCTCCCCCAACCGCCACAACTGCTCCGGAAAACACACCGGCATGCTCGCCTCCGCCCGCATGCGCCACCTGCCCACCCAGGATTACATCTCCGCGGACCACCCCCTGCAAGTGCATATTCGGGAGACGTTCGCCGAGATGTGTGTTCTTCCCACCCATAAGGTCATGGTGGGTATCGACGGCTGTTCCGCCCCGAATTTTGCCGTCCCCCTATTCAACGCCGCGCTGGGCTTTGCCAGGTTGTGTGATCCGACCGGCGGCGAGGTCGCTCCCGCGGCGCGCCAGGCCGCCTGCAACGCCATCGTCCAGGCAATGACCAGCCACCCGGACATGGTCGCCGGGCCAGGCCGGTTCGACACGCTCTTGATGCAGGCAGGGGGCGGCAAGATTCTCTCCAAGGGAGGCGCCGAGGGCTACCAGGGCATTGGCCTGCTGCCGGGCGCCCTCTCCCCCGGCTCGCCAGCGCTGGGAATCGCCATCAAGATCTCTGACGGCGACCCAAGTTCACGCGCCGTGCGCGCCACCAGCCTGGAGGTGCTACGCCAGCTTGGCGCCCTCTCCCCGGCGCAATTGGAGAGCCTGCAAAGCTTCGGCCCGCGCTTCCCGGTCACCAACTGGCGCAAGCTGGCGGTGGGCGTGGCACGCCCTTGCTTCACATTGCAACGAAGCGAGCATTCCTTGCCTGGGGGGTAAATCGACTTGCTGGCGCACATGGAACTCAAGGAGCGCGCCGGCGCAGTACGCCGCAAATTGCTCGATTATTACGGGCGCCCGGAGTGGCGGGCGCCCCTGCCTGCCATGGACGAGCTGGTCTCCACCATCCTCTCCCAAAACACCAACGACGGCAACCGCGACCGCGCCTTTGCAGCGCTGCGTACACGCTTCCCCACCTGGGAGCAGGTGCGGGATGCCGATCCGCAAGAGGTCATCCAGGCGATTCGCTCGGCCGGCCTGGCCAACCAGAAAGGCCCGCGCATCCAGAAGCTGCTGCAGGAGATCACCGCCCGGCGCGGGGAGTTGAGCCTGGATTTCCTCTCCGAGATGGAGCTGGCCGATGCGCGCCAGTGGCTGTTGCAATTCACGGGAGTCGGTCCTAAGACGGCGGCCATCGTCCTGCTCTTCTCACTGGGGCGACCTGCCTTCCCCGTCGACACACACATCTACCGGGTCACAGGCCGCATCGGGTTGCGCCCGATGACGATGAACGTCGAGAAGGCGCATGCGCACCTCGAGAGCCTGCTGCCCGAGGAGAGCTATTACGACGTCCATTTGAACCTCATCCGCCTGGGGCGGGAGGTATGCCACCCGCGCCGCCCGGAGTGCCCCGCTTGCCCTGTCCGTGAGCTATGCGATTACTACGCTCACCAGTACCAACCGCCGGAAGAGCAGCAAAAATGAGCCTTCTGCCCATCACCCGCGATTCACGCAAGACCAGGGAAGCCTTGCTGGCGAAGATCCCAGCCCGCTCAACTCGCCGCAGATTCTCAGCACGCACCCTTTGAGCGACGAAGCCCACGCCAGCCTCTCCAACGCCATCCATTGAAAGAGATGCCGGGCCTGTTCGCCGCCGCCTCGGAGCAGATGCGCCTGGCCGCCCAGTACGATGCCTCCCAGACCTTGGGTACCCGCTCAACCTGGACGAAGTGCTCACCCAGGCGCTGGTGCCCTATTGGATAGCGCCGAACACCTAGCTGGATAGCAGATACCTTGGGCGGCGCCTGGCAGAACGCCCGGCCCTGCCAGCGAGCGGGTCAGGCATAGAGCACGTGCTGCTTCAAGAACCCCTCCAGCGTGCGATAGAAATGCTCGATGGTCTCGGGCTTCTGGAAGCCATGACCTTCTCCAGGGTAGACCTGGTAGAGGTGTGGGACGCCGCGCCGTGCTAGCGCCGCCACCATCTCATCGGATTGGTTGCGGCACACCACCTGGTCGTCTTCACCCTGAAAGATGGCAATGGGGTCTTGTATCTTATCGGCGAAGAACAGCGGCGAGCGCTCGCGGTAAACCTGGGCGGCCTCGGGCAGCGCGCCCAACAGGCTGTCGGAGTAGCGCTCCTCGAACTTGTGCGTCTCGACGGCTGCGGTGAACTGGTTGGAGATGCCATACAGGCACACGCCGGCCTTGAAGAAGCCAGGGAAGTCCTCCAGTGCTTTCAGGACCGTGAAGCCACCCGCGCTGCCACCCATGATGACCACTTTATCGCCATCCACGCGCCCCTGCTCGGCCAGACTGCGCACCCCGCTCACCGCATCCTGCACATCGTAGATGCCCCAATTGCCGCGCAGCCGGTTGCGGTATTCCCGCCCATAACCCGTACTGCCGCGGTAATTGACCTCCAATACGGCGTAGCCCCGCGTGGCGAAGAATTGGGCGCGCAGGTTGAAGCTCTGGCGCACCTGGCTGGTCGGCCCGCCATGGATGTTCACCAACAGCGGCGGCTTGCCCACCCCCTCGAAGCGGGGATTGTGGGGCGGAAAGTATAAGCCATAGGCGGTCTCCCCATCCATACCCGACCAAGCAAG
>JAQUAE010000337.1 GCA_028687395.1 Anaerolineales bacterium
AGGTTGCTGTACAGGAGGGTGCAAGACTCATGCCGTTTCGCCCACCTCGTCGGGAGTCACCTGGTCGAGGGGGAACTCCTGCTCGCATTGCAGGCATTAGGCGCTGCGCTTTCCAGCGACGACCAGCAGGCCACCGCAATTCGGGCAGGCGACGGGCAGCGGCCGCTTCCAGGAGGTGAAATCGCAGGCCGGGTAGTTGGCGCAACCGTAGAAGATGCGCCCCTTGCGCGTCTTGCGCTCGACGATCTCGCCGTTATCCTTGGGGCAGTGCACGCCGATCTTCTCCAGCCAGGCTTCGGTATAGCGGCATTCGGGGAAGTTGCTGCAACTGATGAACTTACCGTAACGCCCCCAACGGATGACCAGGTCATGCCCGCACCTGGGACAGGCGCGGCCAATCGGTTCGAGCTCGGCTTTCATCTCCGGGATGCGCTGCTCAGCCAGTTGGACCTGCTGCGCAAACGGGCCATAGAACTCCTGGATAGTCTGCACCCAGGGTTGGGCGCCCTCGGCGATGCGGTCCAGGTCGGCCTCCATGCGAGCAGTGAAACCCAGGTCGACCACGTTGGGGAAGTGCTCGGTGATCAAGTCATTGACCAGGAAGCCGGTCTCGGTGGGGAGCAGGCGCTTGTTATCCCGCAGCACGTAGCCGCGCTGCTGGATGGTGGAGAGGATCGGGGCGTAAGTGGAAGGGCGCCCAATGCCGTGTTCCTCCAGGGCGCGCACCAGGGTGGCTTCCGTGTAGCGCGGCGGCGGCTGAGTAAAATGCTGCTCGGGGAGCAGGCGCAGCAGGCGTTGCACCTGCCCTTCGGCCAGGTCGGCGGGGATGCGCGCCTCGCCTTCCTCCTCGGCCTGCTTGTCCTCATCGCGCGCTTCTTCGTACACCACCAGGAAGCCGAGGAAGCGCACAGTCGAGCCGGAAGTGCGCAGAAGGTACTCGTGGGATTGGCCCTTGCCAGCGATGTCCACCGACAGGGTATCGAAAATGGCGGCTGACATCTGCGAGGCCAGGAAACGCTGCCAGACCAGTTGATACAGGCGGAATTGGTCGCGGTTGAGGAATTCCTTGATCGAATCGGGTGTGCGCATGGCGGAGGTAGGGCGAATCGCTTCGTGAGCTTCCTGGGCGCCACGCGCCTTGGTCTTGTACTTGGGCGGAGCGGCAGGCAGGAACTGCTCGCCAAAGCGCTCCTGCACGTACTGGCGCGCCTCAGCCTGAGCCAGCTCAGAGACGTTGGTCGAATCGGTGCGCATGTAGGTGATCAGGCCGACCGCGCCGCCAGTGCCGACGTCGATGCCCTCGTACAGTTGCTGCGCCAGCGCCATGGTGCGCCGGGCGGTGTAACCCAGGCGGCGTGAGGCGTCCTGCTGCAGAGTGCTGGTGATGAATGGCGGCGAAGGGCTGCGCTTTCGCTCGCCGCGCTTGATGGCGCGGATGGCGTAGGCAGCCTTCTCCATATCCGCTAGCAGCGGCTGCACCGCGGCTTCGCTGCCAAGCTCGGGTTCCGCCCCATCGACGCGCATCAGGCGGGCAATGAACTTATCCTTGCCGCCCTCGGGCAGGAACTCGGCGGCGATCGACCAGTACTCGACCGGGATGAAGGCGTCGATCTCGCGCTCGCGCTCCACCACCATGCGCAACGCCACTGACTGAACTCGCCCCGCGGAGAGGCGGCTGCGCACCTTGCGCCAGAGCAACGGGCTGAGATTGTAGCCCACCAGGCGGTCGAGCACGCGCCGCGCCTGCTGGGCGTCTACCAGCTCCATGTTGATACCTCTCGGGTGGGCAAAGGCGTCTGCCACGGCAGGCTCGGTGATCTCGTGGAAGACCACCCGCTGGGTAATCTTGGGGTCGAGGCTGGCTGACTCGAGCAGATGCCAGGCGATGGCTTCGCCCTCCCGGTCGGGGTCGGTAGCCAGGTAGACCTCCTCGGCAGTTTGAGCCAGCGCCTTGATCTCCTTGACCACCTGCCGCTTTTCGTTAGGGACGCGGTACTTGGGCGTGAAGCCATTCTCCACATCCACCGACAACTGGGAGCGCAGCAGGTCACGCACGTGACCCACGGAGGCCTTCACCGTGTATCCCTTTCCCAGGAAGCGCCCCACGGTGCGCGCCTTGGCCGGTGATTCGACGATCACCAGCTTGCCGGAACGCTTGACGCGCTCTTTGGCGGGGGCAATCTCGGCGTTCAAGCCAGTGTGGGCTTCCGTCCGCCCCATGCGCATCAACTTCGTGCCGCACACCGGGCAAATCCCCCGGGTGGCCGGCGCGCCGTTGGCGGTGAACACCGGCTGCGTATCCTGCATCTCCCGCTTCGTTTTACACTTCACACAGTAAGCTTCCAAGGATAGTTGCCTCCTTTTCGCGTTGGCTCACACGAAATGGTCTTCGGTCTCTTTCAAGACGTTCACGACGTGGCGCACTTTCTGAGCCTGGTCCTTGCGGCAGATCAGCAGCACATCGCCGGTATCCACCACGACCAGGTCGCGCACGCCGATGGTGACGATCAGGCGGTGCTCCTGGCTGACGTAGACCAGCGATTCGCGCGTATCCAGACCAAAGTGTTGACCGCCCATGATGATGTTGCCGTTGGCGTCGGCGGGGAGCACATCGAAGAGCGAATCCCAGGTGCCCACGTCGCTCCAGCGCAGGTCGGTGGCCGGGATGACCACCACCTGGCGAGCGCCTTCCATCACCCCGTAATCGATCGTCTCGACGATCAGGTCTTCCCATACCTGCTGGACGACTGCCGCCCGCTGCGGCGTCCCCCACGCCTGGGCAATCTGCGCCAGCGCGGCGGACAGGGCAGGCATCTGCCGGTCGATTTCTTCCTGAATGCGGTCGACGCGCCAGATGAACATCCCCGAATTCCAGGTGTGGTCGCCGGCAGCCAGCATCAACTGCGCCTGGAGCTCGTCCGGCTTTTCCTTGAAGCGCGCCACGTGATAGACTGCCACCTCGTCCACCTGCCCGAGCAGCTCGCCGCGTTGAATGTAACCGTAACCGGTTGCGGCGTAGGTGGGGGAAATTCCCAGCGTGACCAGGTGACCTTGCTCAGCCACCTTGCCAGCCACCTGCA
>JAQUAE010000338.1 GCA_028687395.1 Anaerolineales bacterium
GGCAAGGCTGGATGAGGGCCTGCGCTCGCGCCTGGGTTACACGGTGGAGCGCATCTGGAACGACCAGGAGCACTCGCTCGAGATCGAGCTGCCATTCCTGCAGCGGGCATTGCAGGCGGATTTTCGCCTGCTGCCGGTGATGGTGCGCGACCAATCCTCCCGGGTGGTGCAAGCCCTGGGGAGCGCCCTGGCGGAGGCGCTTGCGGGGCGCCGGGCGCTGCTGGTAGCCAGCACCGACCTTTCCCACTTCTACCCGCAACCCACCGCCAGAGTCTTGGACGAGGAAATGCTGCGCCGGGTGGCAGCCTTCGATCCGGAGGGCGTCTTGAGGGCGGAGGAGGAGGGTAAGGGCTTCGCCTGCGGGCGCGGTGCGCTGGCGGCCGTGCTGTGGGCGGCGAAAGAGCTGGGGGCGGACGAGGTCAAGGTCTTGAACTACGGTACTTCCGGGGACATCACCGGTGATTTCGGGCAGGTGGTCGGCTATGGGGCGGCCGTTGTGCTGCGCAGGGGGGTGAAAACGGGAGAAGATGGAGAACAGCCTGTTCATTGACTTATTAAAACTGGTGGCGGTGGCCGTGTTGGTACTGGCCAACGCTTTCTTCGTAGCGGCGGAGTTCTCGCTGGTGAGCGTGCGGCGGACGCGCGTCGCTGAGCTCATCGCGCAAGGCAACCCACGCGCGAAGTGGGTGCAGACGGCTATCGAGAACCCGGACCGGGTGATTGCGGCCACGCAACTGGGAATCACCATCGCCAGCCTGGGATTGGGCTGGATCGGGGAGCCAGCCCTGGCGCACCTGATACAGCCGGTGGTGGCCTTGTTTCCGGGGGCGGTGCAGTCGGGGGTGTCTCATAGCCTCTCGGCGGGGCTGGCGTTTGCGGTCATCACCTTCCTGCACGTGGTGGTGGGGGAGCTGGCGCCGAAATCGGTCGCCCTGCAGAACCCGGAGGGGGTGTCGCTGGCGGTCTCGCAACCGACGGTATGGACGGAAATGATCTTCAAACCACTGATCTGGGCGCTGAATGGGGCGGGCAACGCGCTGCTGCGCCTGGTGGGGGTGGAACCGGCGACCGGCCACCAACTGGCGCACTCGGTCGAGGAGCTGAAGATGCTGGTCAGCGCCAGTGCGGCGGGGGGCGTGGTGGCGGCGGACGAAAGCGAGATGCTGCACGCCATCTTCGACCTGAGCGACCTGCTGGTGCGGCAGGTGATGATCCCGCGCACCGAGATCATCGCCGTGGAGGCCGACGCGGGCAGGGAAGAAATCATCCAACTGGTGACCCAGACAACGTACACCAAGTTTCCGGTGTACGAGGACAATCTGGACCAGATCCTGGGCATCGTGCACGTGAAAGACCTGCTGCGGGTGATGCAGTCTGGGGATAGCCAGGACTACAAGGCGCGCGACCTGGTGCGCGAGACGATGTACGTGCCGGAGACGATCTCGGTGGGCGTGCTGCTGCACCAGTTCCGAGATAATCGCCAGCACATCGCCATCGTGCTGGACGAATATGGCGGCACGGCCGGGCTGGTGACGCTGGAGGACCTGCTGGAGGAAATCGTCGGGGAGGTGAGCGATCCCTTCGACGAATCGGCGCCGGAAATCCAGACCATGCCGGATGGGTCGGCGATGATCGACGGGCTGACCTTGATCGAGGAGGTCAACGATGAGCTCGGCCTGCAATTGCAGGACACGAACTACGACACCATTGCAGGGTACGTGCTGGGCAGGCTGGGGCGCATACCCCGCCTGCACGATGTGGTGGATGGGGATGGCGTGCGGCTGCGTGTGGAAGCGATGGACGGCATGCGCATCGCCCGGCTGTCCCTGAAGAACCTGAGCGGTAATATTATCAAGAAAGAGAGCGCCGCTGCGGATGCGGCGCAGACCCCAGAAGAGTAAGGCGCAGGAAGGCGCGCCGAGAATACGCCAGGTGCCGTTTGTCTGAAACTATCGCTTACGTCGAGGTCGCCGTCAACGTGCCCGCGGTGACGGAGGTCTTTCATTACCACCTGCCGGAGGCGTTGGCGGCGCGGGTACGCCCCGGCCATCTGGTGGAAGTGCCCTTTGGGAAGCAGCAGGTACAGGGGGTGGTGCTCCGCGCCGTGGCGCAACCGGGAGTGGCGGAAACGAAGCCGGTGAGTGGCCTGGTGGATGAGGAAGCCGCACTGACAGCCAGCCAGCTTTTGCTGGCAGAACGCCAGGCGAGCCAGAGCCTGATCCCACTGGCAGCCTGGATCAGATTGATGCTGCCGCCTGGGTTGGGCCAGCAGGCCGACACGCTTTACGAACGGCAGGAACCCGCAGCCAGCCGCCTGGCGTACGAGGCGGGCTTGGGCGAGGCGCAACGGCGCCTGCTGGACCTGCTTGCGCGGCGTGGCCCGCTGCGTGGGCGGCAGATCGAGGCAGCGCTGCGCCACGTCGACTGGCGGGGGGCGGCGCGCGCCCTCACCCGCAAGGGCGCGTTGGCCAGGCGCGCAGTGCTCCCCGAGCCGGGCGTGAGCCGGCAGCAGGTGCGCACCGCGCGGCTGGCGCTCCCCTGGGAGCAGGTAGAGGCCGTCCTGCCTCAGGTGGGAAGGGCTGGTTCACCGGCGCAAGCCAGGCGCCAGGCGATGCTACGCTTCCTGGCAGATGAGCAAAAGGAGGTGGACGTCGCCTGGGTCTATGCCGCCAGCCGGGGCAGCGCCAGCGACCTGCGCAGGCTGGCCGAGCTGGGGCTGGTGGTCATCGGGAAGGAGGAGACCTGGAGAGACCCGCTGGAGGGCAAGGCGGCCCCACTGAGCGAAGCCCCCACGCTCACCCACGACCAGCAAGCCTGCTGGGAAGCCATTCAGGGGCGGATTCAGGCGGCTGCCGCGGGGGAAGCGGCGCGCCCAATCTTGCTGCACGGCGTGACCGGCTCGGGGAAGACGGAGCTCTACCTGCAGGCCGTGGCGGAGACGCTGGCTCTGGGGCGGCAGGCGATCGTGCTGGTGCCGGAAATCTCGCTGACGCCGCAGACGGTGAATCGCTTCCTGGCGCGCTTCCCGGGGCAGGTGGGGCTGGCGCACTCGAAGCTATCTC
>JAQUAE010000339.1 GCA_028687395.1 Anaerolineales bacterium
ATCGATGCGTAAGCCAGGCACCAGCTCTTTGGGTTTGAGGGTTGGGGAGGTCATCACATTCTCTCGTGGACTACCTGGCGATTACACTGCGCAGCTAACTATATAATTATAGGACTTACGCAGTTGGGGGGAGGAGGGGGTGTTTGGGCAGGCTTCGCCCGCCCAAACACCCCACTTTCACGCTCAACTGCGTAACTTCTAAATTATACATGATTCCAGGCGCTGCCCGTCCGCAATCGTAGGGCAGCAGGGTGGAGACACGGCATTTCAACTCGCCGCACTCGGCCAGGGCATGATAGGTGTCGATCAACTCGGGCAGGCACAGGGCGTCGCAGGTAGTGGTGATTCCCAGATGTCCCTTTCTTTTAGAGTATCATTAGGGTATGCACAGCTACGATTACGCCCAGCGCAAGGGCGTCGAAGCCATCGATTGGGCTCGCTTCGCCAGCCTGGCTGCCCAACTGGTCGAGGCCGCGGCTCCGTTTCAACCCGAGGCGGTAGTGGGCATCGCCCGCGCCGGATTGATTCCCGCCGTGGTGGTCGCCGCCGCGCTGCGCAAGGACCTTTTCCCGGTCCGCCTCACCCGCCGTTTCGAAGACCGGGGGGTGCGCCGGCATCCCGCCTGGATCGTCGACGTCCCCGCAGAGGTCAAAGATCAGCACGTGCTGGTGGTGGACGAAATTGCCGATACCGGCGAGACCCTGCAGATGGTCGCCCAACGCGTGCTCGCGCTTGGAGCGCGCCGGGTGACGGCTGCCGTCCTGGTCAGCCACTCCTGGGCACAGCCCATGCCCGAAGTGGTTGCCCTGGTCAGCGACGCCTTGATTATCTTCCCCTGGGATCGCCAGGTGTATACCCCGCAGGGCTGGCAACTGCATCCGGAATACGCCGCCGCGCTGCATTTGCAGGGGAAGAGTTTGCCGCAGTCAGGCGAGCGACCCGGCCCGACGGAGAGATACCCGGAGGATCCAAGATGAACATCTTGCGTTGGGGAGTGTTGGGCGCCTCGCACTTTGCCTGCGAGAAGGTGCTGCCAGCCATGCAGAGCTGCCAGCACGCCCAGGTGATCGCCATCGCCTCGCGCTCTATGGAAAGAAGTCAGCAGGTTACGGAACGCTTCGGGATCGAGAAGAGTTACGCAGATTATGAGGAACTGCTGGCAGACCCGCAGGTCGAGGCGGTTTACATTCCTCTGCCCAACGCCTTGCACGTCGCCTGGTCGAAGCGCGCCTTGCAGGCAGGCAAGCACGTCCTGTGCGAGAAGCCATTGGGGCTAAACGCCGATGAGGCGGAAGGCCTGCTCGCCGAAGCCCACCGGCATCCTCACCTGGCGGTCATGGAGGCCTTCATGTACCGCTTCCACCCGCAGTGGCAGCGGGCGAAGCGCAGCGTGGAAGAGGGTGAAATCGGTGAGCTGCGCGCCGTCCACACCACATTTACCTACTACAATGTGGATCCCAATAACATCCGCAATCGCGCCGAGGTGGGTGGAGGTGCGTTGCTGGACATCGGCTGCTACCCGATCTCGCTCTCCCGCTTCCTGTTCGACAGAGAGCCTGTCAGGATCTCGGGCAGCATGGAGCTCGACCCGCATTTCGGCACCGACCGCCTGACCGCCGGCCTGCTGGAATTCGACGTGGGAGCGACCACCTTCCTGGTTTCCACCCAACTCGCCCCTTACCAACGCGTGAGCATCTTCGGGACACAAGGGCGGTTGGAGGTCGAGATGCCCTTCACCCCCGCGCCGAATCAGCCCACCCGCCTCTGGCTCCAACGCGGAGGCGCGGTCGAAGAAATTCTGATCGATCCTTGCAATCAGTATACCCTGCAAGCCGACACCTTCTCGGCGGCCGTCCTGGCGGGCAAACCCGCTCCCATCCCCCTGGAAGACGCGGTGGCGAACATGCAAGCCATCGATGCGCTGGCGCAAGCTGCCCGGCTGGCAAGCAACGCCTGAATCCTGCTTTTTGTCCGTCGCTCAACGGCGAAGCTGCACCAGCACCGCGCCGGCCGCAGCCACCAGCATGCCCAGCACCTGGCGCCAGCTCAGCGCCTCACCCAGGAAGACCCACGCCAGCACGGCAATTTGGAACAGCATGGTGTTGTTGATGACGCTGGATTCCATGGCAGTCAACGTGCGCAGCGTGCGATTCCACAGGGTGAAAGCCAGGGCGCTGTTCACCACTGCCAGCCAGAGCACAATTGCCCAGTTTCCCAGGCTCAGCCGCGGCGCGCTCTGCACAGCCAGGCCGCTGGCAAGCAATAACGCCGCACCGACCCCCATGCTGACCGCGGTCACACTGAGCGGGTCGAGCGTCTGGCTGCGGTTGATCGAACGCCCCAAGATCGAGGAGAAGGCATTAGCCAGGACGCCCACGCCGGCGATGATCAAGCCGATCACCTGGCTGGCGGGCAGCTCAGCCGGGTAGAAGTAGACCAGCACCCCAACCAGGTATAATCCCCCACCCAGCCACTGGGCCGCGCTGGGCTTCTCACCCAGCAGGAAAATGCCCAGAAAAGCCACCAACACCACGGTAAAGCTCAACAGCAGGCTGACCGTCGCCGCGGGCAAGTACTGCAAGGCCAGGTACTGCGCCCCCTGAGTGATGGCGTAATAGACCACCCCCAGCGCCAGCAGCCCGCCCCAGCCCGCCGGCGAGAGGGCGCGCAGCGAAGCTCCCCTCCCAGAGCGAAAAGCGAAGGGCGCCAGGCAGGCAAATGCCAGGGCGTAGCGCAGCCCGGCAAAGGTCAGCGCGGGGAGCTCCTTCAGCCCAATCTTGATCAGCACCCAGGATGTCGACCACAGGAAAGTGACGAACAGCGCCTGCAGGACGGCGCGGGCGTGCGGGCTGCGGCCCACCCCCCAGCGAGGGGGCGAGGTGGATGGCATCGTGTTATTATATCCCCAAGCCAACAACGGGCGTACGCTACGAATTGCCTCAATGAAAATCTTACTTTTCGAATGATCGTTGGCTCAATAAAAGTGTTACCCTTAGGGCTTCTCCAACGGGAGCTAAAGGGAACACGACATGACCAAAAACGCTAAGAAAGAACTGC
>JAQUAE010000021.1 GCA_028687395.1 Anaerolineales bacterium
CCTTATCGCCCGCAACCTCGCCCAGCCAACCAAGAATTAAGGGTTGAAGGAGCTGGTCGCTCCTTGCAGCGCCTGCTACCTCAACTTGCGCAAAATCGACAAGTACATGAAGGACAGCCCGAAACTGGCTGAAAAGGTGAATATCGCCCTCTCAGCCGGCGGCTTGTCTTATAAAGCTGGTTCGATTACCGCCCGCCACTTGCTGGATGTCATCGTGAATGACATCGGCTACGAGGCGGTGGCGGCGAAAGTGACCAAGCCACTCCGGGGCCTGCGCCTCGCTCCGTATTACGGCTGTATGATCGTGCGGCCGGAGTTCTCCAGAGGTGACGGCAAAGGCAAGCCATTCGACGATCCGGAATATCCCACCACGTTGGACAAGCTCTTGAAGGCGCTCGGCGCCGAAGTGGTGGATTATCCTTACAAAGCCCACTGCTGCGGTGGGCACATGACCCAAATCAGCGAAGCCGCCGGCTTTGAGCTCATCCGCCGCCTGGTGCACGGGGCGGATAAGTACCACGCCGACATGATCGTCACCCTGTGCCCGATGTGCCAGCTCAACCTGGACGGTTTCCAGGGGGCGATGAACCGCCATTTCAAAACCAAATACGCCATGCCAGTCCTGTACTTCACTCAGGTAATGGGATTGGCGTTTGGCCTCGACGCCTCGAAATTGGGGATCGGCGATGAGCTGGTGAGCGCCAGGCCCGCCCTGGCCAAGATAGGCGTGGAAGTGCCCGAACCGGAGGAAGCCAAACCCAAGAAGCCCCCCAAAGAGGCCCTGCCCATGCCGGCTATGCCGACCGACGAGGAGGTGCAACAATGACGCAAACCAGCCATGAAGAAGTTCGGATCGGCGTTTACATCTGCCACTGCGGCTCTAACATTGCCGGAACAGTGGACGTAGCTGAAGTTTCCCGCTGGGCGGGCTTGCTGCCCAACGTGGTCGCCAGCCACGATTACAAGTTCATGTGCTCCAGCCTGGGACAAGAGCTGATCGAAAAGGACATCCAGGAGAATGGCGTCAACCGCGTGGTGGTCGCCTCCTGCAGCCCTCACCTGCACGAACCCACCTTCCGCAACGCCTGCGCCCGGGCGGGGCTCAACCCTTACCTGTTCGAGATGGCGAACATACGTGAACAGGACTCCTGGGTCACGGTAGATAAAGGTGAAGCCACGAAGAAAGCCCAGGCGTTGGTGGCAGCAGCAGTGGGGCGCGTGGCTCACCAGCAACCGCTCAACTCGCTGTTCGTACCGATCAACCCGGACGTGCTGGTCGTCGGGGGCGGCATCACCGGCATTCAAGCCACCCTCGAAATCGCCAACAGCGGGCGCCACGTGTACCTGATCGAGCGCGAGCCCTCGATCGGCGGCCACATGGCCCAGTTCGACAAGACCTTCCCCACCCTGGATTGCTCGGCCTGCATCCTGACCCCCAAGATGTTCGATGCTGGCAATCACAAGAACGTCACCATGCTGACCTGGAGCGAGGTCGAGAAGGTCGAAGGCTACATCGGCAACTTCACCGTCACCATCCGCAAGAAAGCCCGCTACATAGACGTCGACCTGTGCACCGGATGCGGTGTATGCCAGGAGAAATGCCCGAAGAAGGTGATCGACGACGTCTTCGAAGCCGGCCTGGGATACCGTAAAGCGGTCTACACACCCTTCCCGCAGGCAGTGCCAAAGTATCCGGTCATCGACCGCGTTAACTGCACTTTCTTCCAAAAGGGCACCTGCAAGGCATGCGAGAAGTTCTGCCCCACCGGCGCAATCAAATTCGACCAGGCCGACGAAGTCATCACCGTAACCGTTGGTAACATCATCCTGGCTACCGGCTTCGACCTGTTCGACGCCCGCAAGATACCGCAATATGGGTATGGTCGCCTGGCCAACGTCTTCACCAGCCTGGAATTCGAGCGCTTGACAAACGCGGCTGGCCCAACGGGGGGGAAGGTCGTCATGCGCGATGGCGTGACCGTCCCCAAGACCGTCGGCATCATCCATTGCGTCGGCAGCCGGGATAAGAATTACAACAACTACTGCTCGGCAATCTGCTGTATGCAATCGTTGAAGTTCGCCCACCTGGTCAAGGAAAAGACGGGCGCCGAGGTATACCAGTTTTACATCGATATGCGCACGCCCGCCAAGGCCTACGACGAGTTCTACCAGCGCATCATCCACGAGGACGTGCACTTTGTGCGCGGCAAGGTGGCGGAGGTGACAGACGCCGCTCGGAACCCCGGCGAGGAAGGCAAGTTGATCATCCAGGTGGAAGACACCCTGGTTGGTAAACAACGCCGTATCCCTGTGGACATGGTGGTGCTCTCCGCAGGACTGGAAGCCCGCGCCGATGCCAAGGAAGTCGCCCTCAAGTTCGGCATCTCCTGCAGCGCTGACAAGTGGTTCATCGAAAAGCACCCCAAGCTCGACCCGGTGGCGACGATGACCGATGGCGTCTTCGTAGCTGGCGCCTGCCAGGGACCCAAAGACATCCCCGCCAGCGTGGCGCAAGGCGCTGCGGCAGCGGCTCGCGTGCTCTCCATCATCGGACAGGGCGAGATCGAAATCGAAGCGTCCACAGCTATCGTGGATGAGCTCGCCTGCGTGGGTTGCAAGGAGTGCATCACCACCTGCCCCTACCAGGCGATCGAGTTTCTGGAGGATAAGCAGAAAGCGCATGTCATCGAAGCCTTGTGCAAAGGCTGCGGCACGTGCGTCGGCGCCTGCCTGTCGAAATCCATCAGCTTGAGACATTTCACCGACGACCAATTGGTCGCAGAGATGATTGGCGCCATGTGGACGATGAAACAATTCGAGCGCGCCGAGTTGGAGGCCCAAAATGCCTGAACCCAAGATCATCGGATTTCTGTGTAACTGGTGTTCCTACCGCGGCGCGGACACCGCCGGTATGGCGCGCCTCAAGTACCCACCCAACGTGAAAATCGTGCGAGTTCCCTGCAGCGGCAGGGTCTCACCCGAGTTAGTGTTGCGCACTTTTCGCGAAGGCGCGGATGGCGTGATGGTGCTTGGCTGCCACATCGGCGATTGTCACTACAGCACCGGCAACCACCGCGCTGCCAAGCGCATGCCTGTGCTGAAAAAAGTGCTCGAATATTCCGGTATCGACCCGGAACGCCTGTGCGTGAACTGGGTGTCGGCGGCGGAAGGTGAACGCTTTGCCAAAATCATCACTGATTTCACCGAGACCATCCGCGCCTTACCCCCACTCACGGAGGAGATGACATGGACCAAAGGCTAGAAGCACTGCTCCAGACCATTCAGAAGGTTTTACCCGACGTTGATGGGATCATCGGTCTGAAAGTAAACGCCGCTGGGCATATTGCTCCTCACCTCTTCAGGAAGGAAGCCCCAGCCGAGCTCGACGGGCTGGCCATCTGGCCGAAGTATCCCACTCCGGACACGTTGCGCCTGATTCAAAAAGCCCATCCCGGTGCGAAACTTGGCATGGTGGTCAGGGGTTGCGAGGAACGTGGCGTAGTCGAGATGTTCAAGCATGCCCAGGTTGACCTGAGCAATATCTCCCTGATCGGGTTGCAATGCACACGGGAGGAAGCGGAATTTTGCCGCTGTGCCAAGCCGTATACAGCGCACGCCAAGCTGACCGTCGGCGAGCCCATCGAAGGCGTGCCCGACCCAGTCACCGAGGGCTTCCTGGCAAAGACGCGCGAAGAACGCCTGGAGTACTGGAAGGAACAACTGGTGCGCTGCATCAAGTGCTACGGCTGCCGCAACGTGTGCCCGCAGTGTTTCTGCAACGTCTGCGCCCTGGAAGACGAAAAATGGGTTGGCACGGGATGGCTGCCGATGCCCCTGCCGCCCATGTACCACCTGGTGCGAAGCATGCACATGACGGCCAAGTGCGTCGCCTGCCGTGAATGCGAGGAAGTCTGCCCGGCGGACATCCCGATGGCCATCCAGTACCGCCTGATTGCCGGCGACGTGAAGGAAATGTTTGGCTACGAGACCGGCGTCTCTATGGACGAAAAACCGCCCCAATTGCTGGTGCTGGCAGAAGGCGAATTCGAGCGAACAGGGTTACCGCATTAAGGAGCGCATCTATGGAATATAAAAATGTCCTCACCACCTGCCCCTTCTGCGGCACAGGCTGTGGATTCTTCCTGCAAGTCCTGGACGGTAAGATCGTCGGCGTCCTGCCGGACAAGAAGCACCCCGTCAGCCAGGGCAGCCTGTGTGTGAAAGGCTGGAACGCCCACGGGTTCATTTATCACGAAGACCGCTTGAAGTCACCCCTCATCCGGCGCAACGGCAAACTGGTCGAGGCGTCCTGGGATGAAGCCATCGAGCTGGTCGCCACCCGACTGGGTGAAATCAAAGCCAAGCATGGCCCAGACAGCATTGCCCTCCTGGCTTCGGCGAAAGCCACCAACGAAGAAAATTACCTGTTCCAAAAGTTCGGCCGCGCGGTGATCGGGACGAATAATATCGATCACTGCGCCCGTCTCTGACACTCCTCCACCGTGGCCGGTCTGGCCACTGCTTTTGGTTCCGGCGCGATGACCAACTCGTTCCCGGACCTGGAGGAAGCCCAGGTGATCCTGATCACCGGCTCGAACACGACCGAACAGCACCCCATCATCGCCACACGGCTAATCAAGCTGCAGGATAAGGGCGCCAAGATCATCGTGATCGACCCGCGCTACACTCAGATCGCCCAGATCGCGGATATCTACCTGCGCCAGAAACCGGGCACTGACCTGGCCTGGTTCAACGGCCTGATGCACGTCATCCTGCGCGACAACCTGGCCAATCAGGATTTCATCAAGGAGCGCACCGAAGGCTTCGAAGAGCTGAAAGCCAAAGTGGCGGACTACACCCCCGAGCGCGTCGAAGAGATCACCGGCATCCCTGCCGAAAAACTGGTCGAAGTCGCCCACCTGTACGCCAAGGCTGAGCGGTCTGCGATCTTCTACTGCATGGGCATTACCCAACACACTACCGGCGTGCAACACGTGTGGCAGTGCGCCAACCTGGCCATGCTCACCGGTCACATCGGTCGACCGGGTACCGGCGTCAACCCCCTGCGCGGCCAAAATAACGTGCAAGGCGCCTGCGACATGGGCGGGCTGCCGAACGTATTTCCGGCTTACCAGCCGGTAACCAAGGACGACGCGCGCGAGAAATTCCAACAAGCCTGGGGCGTGGAGAAACTGCCCGCTGAAGTGGGCATGACCATCATGGAAATGATGCATGGCCTGGAGAACGGCAAGGTCAAAGCTATGTGGGTGATGGGCGAGAACCCCTCCCTCTCCGACCCGGACATCAATCACGTCAATAAAGCGCTGCAAGCTGCCGAGTTCCTCATCGTCCAGGACGTGTTCCTCTCCGAAACCGCGCAACTGGCCCACGTGGTGCTCCCGGCTGCCTCCTACGCTGAAAAGGATGGCACCTTCTCCAACACGGAGCGGCGCGTCCAGCGCGTGCGCAAGGCGATTGAGCCGCTTTACGGGAGCAAGTCCGACATGGAAATCATCTGCCTGGTCGCCCGGAAGATGGGCGCCAGGGGATTCGATTTCGAGACACCCCAGCAAGTGATGGCTGAGATCAACCAACTTACCCCCTCCTACGGCGGGATCACCTACGAGCGCCTCGAGGAGTTGGGCGCGCTTATCTGGCCGTGCCCGAACGGCGAACATCCCGGAACCCCCTTCTTGCATAAGGATAAATTTGCACGCGGGCTGGGTCTGTTCCACGCCATCGACCACCAGCCGCCTGCCGAGGAACCGGATGAAGAATATCCCTTCATCCTGACAACCGGGCGCATCATGTTCCACTATCACACCGGCACGATGACCCGCCGCATCGAGAAGCTGGACCGCGAAGTGCCCACCTGCGTAATCGAGATCAACCCGGCCGACGCCAGCCGAATTGGATTGAATGGTAAGAATAAAGTTCGCCTGCAGAGCCGCAGAGGCGAGCTCATCGCTGAAGCCAAGACCACCGAGCGCGTCGACCCGGGCGTGGTCTTCATGCCCTTCCACTTCGTGGAAGCTGCTGCCAACATACTCACCAATCCCGCCCTCGACCCGGTAGCCAAGATACCGGAATACAAGGTTTGCGCGGTACGGGTAGAACTAGCCGAATAATGTTGTTCTCCGATGGAGCTTATGAAGAGTATGCCAAGATGCCTTGGGGAGGCTAATTGTTGAGGCGACATACTATTCCTTGAGGAGGTCCTGCTATCCGAAATACAGCACGAATCACTCCACATCGAGAGCATGTGCAAAGCAACTTATCTTCAAAATCTATCTAAGGAGTAAAGCATGAACGAAACCTTATCATTCGATGCCCTTCTTCCCCCCGCAATGGCCGCTAAGGCTGAAGACCTGGGCATCAAGAAAGCCAACTTACCTGCCAACAATATGTTCGCGCTAGCTATTCTGGCCGGCGCATTCATCGGGATAGGGGCGATCTTCGCTACCACTGTAAGCGCGGGCAGCATGCCGATCAAAGACACTGCCGGAGCAGCCGCCTTCTCCACCGGCTTGCCGTATGGGGTTGTTCGCCTGCTCACCGGCCTGGTCTTCACCGTCGGCCTGATTCTGGTCGTCGTCGGCGGCTCAGAGCTCTTCACCGGCAACAACCTGATCACCATGGCGTACGCCAGCAAGAAGGTCAATCTGAAGAGCCTGCTACGCAACTGGATCATTGTCTACACCGGCAACTTCGTCGGCTCCGTGATCACCGCCCTCATCGTCTTCCTGGGCAAACAGTACGCCTTCGGAAGCGGCGCAACCGGGCTTGCAGCCCTCAACATCGGCGAAGCTAAAACTAGCCTGACCTTCATCCAGGCGATTGCGCTGGGCATCATGTGCAACGCCCTGGTATGCATGGCTGTCTGGATGTGCTACAGCGCCCGCACAACCACGGACAAGATCCTGGCGATCATCCCGCCCATCTCCTGCTTTGTTGCCGCCGGTTTCGAACACAGCGTTGCTAACATGTATTTCATTCCGGTCGCTCTGTTCATCAAGTATTTTGGCGACTCGAAGTTCTTCGAGACAATCGGTAAAACCGCCGCGGACTTCCCGCATCTCACCTGGGGTAATTTCTTCGGTGCTAATCTGCTTCCTGTTACAATTGGTAACATTATTGGCGGGGCAGGCATGGTAGGCCTGATCTACTGGTACGTTTACCTGCGCCCGGCAAAGCCCAAGGCGTGAAGGATCTTTTTTGGAGCAGGTCCACAACGCCCGTGCACGGGCGAGTCGAGTGTGCCGCGCAGATGAGGCTTGTGGACCTGCCCACCCATTCTTAGCAAACAGGGAAAAAAGCCATGATCTCTCCTGAACTCTTGCGCCGCTACCCCTTCTTCCGCTGTTTGGAGGAAAGCCAACTGACCACCCTGGCGATGCTCTCGGAAGAGGTCACCCTCGAGAAAGGCATGATTCTGTTCAAGGAAAATGAGCCGCTCGATTTCCTGTATTTTTTGACCGAGGGCAGCATCGACCTGTTCTTTACCGTCAACATCGATTACAACAAGCAGAACAAAGAATATTTTGTCGACGAAATCAATCCCGGAGAGGTATTCGCTATCAGCGCGGTGATCGGGCCTTATCTGGCAACCTCCACCGCGAAGGTGGCACAGAACAGTAAAGCGATCAAGATCGACGCAAAAGCGCTGCTGGGGAAATTCGATCATGACCCGGTGCTTGGTTTTACCATCCTCAAAGGGGTGACCAAAACAGCTCTTGAAAGATTGACCGCGACGCGTATCCAATTGGTCGCTTCGAGATCGTAAAAAGGTTACTGTAGGGTTCTGGAGGGCAAGTCATGGCTACGAAAGAGGATCTACTGTTCCGGCAGGTATTCACCTTGAAAGATGGCGCCAGGGTGCTGATTCGTCCATTGAGCAAAAGCGACCGCCAGGCGATGCTGGATTTGTTCCTGCCAGTCCCCATGGAAGAGCGGCGCTACATGCGCCACAACGTCAACGATCCAGAAGTCGTGGCTGCGTGGACGGAGGAAATCGATTACGATCGCGTCTTCCCCCTGATTGCCGAAGTCAACAGCCGCATCGTCGGCGTGGCTTCGCTGCACTTCAATCCGGATTACGCCAAACATCGCGCCGAAGTGCGCATCTTCCTGGCCAAGGACTTCCGCGGGCGAGGCCTGGGGACAAAATTGCTACTGGCTTTGATCGAAATCGCCAAACGCCGCAGCCTGTATCTCATCGAAGTGGATATCGTACGCGACCTGTCCAACGATATCAAAGCCATGGAAAAGGTCGGGTTTCGCACTCTATGCATCTTCGAGGATTATTTCATGCTTCCCAATGGGGAATTGCGCGACATCGCACACATGGTGATGCGCTTACGCCAACCCGAAGGGGAGTTCTAGTCGCTTCCCTACCGGAAATATCGTATTGCAGACAAGTGAAAAAGTCCCAGCAACCCCCTGCTGGGATTTTGATCTCCAATGCCTATTTGGCGATTATGGGTAGGTGTTGTTATAGAACCAGTTGTAGGCGTAGTACCCGGAGCCCGAAGTGCTCTGAAAGCGAATGGCTATGCGACCAAGGTTCTTCAAATCTGCTGGAATCTTGAAGGTAAATGTCTTCACCCCACCCGTGCCCGAGTTGAACGTGCCTACCTGGATCCCATTGATGCCCTTGGTGCCCATCGTGTTCATCAAGACCTTGAAGGTATCATTCTTGGGCAGGTTGTTAGTCCTGATGGTTACTTTCTTGTTGCGCACCACGCTGCTGATCGAGAAGGTTGGATAGCCCGTATACCCCTTAGTGCTATACGAAACGCCCTTCCCTACTTTATTGTAGAACCAGTTGTAGGCATAGTACCCCGAGCCGGTGGTGCTCTGCAGGCGAATGGCTATCTGGTACTGGCCCTTGAGCTCGACAGGGATAGAGAATGTAGCCGTGAATTTGCCGCCGGCTCCGGAGGAGATTGTATCCACGTAATATCCTCCCACCCCTTTCGTCCCCATCTTGCCCATCAGCACCTTGAAGGTATCCGAAGCAGGGAAATTGTGTGTCCTGATGGTGACGGTCTTATTCGTGGTCACACTCACGATCGAAAAGGTGGGGATTCCCGAATAAGCGTGAGCCACCCGGCTTGGGGCCAGCCCTGCGATTGCCAGGCCGCTGGAAGCGAGCAGCAGGGTCAAGGTGAGTAATAGTGAAATAATGTATTTCATGTTAAATCTCCTTCACTTGATCATAATCATCCAAACTGACCCAGGCTGATTATAAACGATATTAACCGATTTATAATACTTACTAACAAAATGGTAATCCAATGGATATGCGCAATTTTCTGGCAAAGGAGACCGTATGAGCACCCTCACAAGCTTCCAGATATACGACCTTCTCAACCGGCCACGACCGCTCTGGCTGGTCAAGATCGACCTGAGCGATTTGGCCTTGCTTGCCATCGACCTCAGCCACTGCGACCTCAGCTATGCGAACCTCACCCGTTCCGACTTGAACTGGTCCAACCTGATGCACGCTGTTTTCACCAAAGCGGACCTCAAGATGGCCAACCTCTTTGAAGCCCACCTGGATTCGGGGATATTGATCGGCGCAAACCTGACCCGCGCGAACCTGACCCGGGCCATCCTGGTGAAAGCCGATCTCAACGAAGCCACCCTGGTCGAAGCCAATCTCTCCCGCGCCAACCTGAGCAAGGCCAGCCTGGCTAACGCCAATCTCACCGGGGCCATTCTCTCCCGCGCTGATTTGAGCAAAACCAACCTGCGCGGCGTAAACCTGTCCAGCGCCGATTTGTATCGCGCCAACCTCTTCGAAGCGGACCTGAGCGGCGCGAACCTCAAGGAAGCCAACCTGTCCTTCTGCGACCTGGCCGGGGCAAATCTCACCGGCGCTGTTTTGGAAGGCGCCAACCTGGAAGGGGCCGATCTCACTGGCGCCATCCGCCCCGATGGGGTAAGCCAGGACTCATGATCGAGATTGACGGCTCGTCTGGCGAGGGTGGCGGACAGTTGCTCAGGAGCGCCTTGACCTTATCCACCCTCACCGGAAAAGCTTTCGGCATGTTCAACATCCGCGCTGGCCGGCCAAAACCCGGTCTGCGCCCACAACACGTGAGGGCAGTAGCCGCCGCGGCCGCCATCAGTAGAGCGGAAGTCGAAGGTGCCGCCCCAGGCTCCTGCCAGCTTATCTTTGCCCCAGGCTCGATCCGCAGCGGGAGATACCGCTTCGACATCGGCAGCGCCGGGTCCGTTGCGCTCGTGCTACAAACCATTTTTCTCCCCCTCAGCCTGGCGGGCAGCGCATCGTCGGTTATCATCACCGGCGGAACTCACACCCCGATGGCGCCTTGTTTCGAATTCCTCGAGCTGCACTGGATGGCAATGATGCGCCGTCTGGGATACTCTGCCACCCTGAAGATAGACCGGGCCGGCTTCTACCCGGAGGGCGGCGGAAAAATCGAAGCGACCATTCGTCCGGCAGGCAACCCCGCGCCTATCAGCCTGACCCACAAACCCACCCTGAAATTCATCCAGGGAATCTCGACTGTCGCCAACCTGGATTTCCAGATCGCCGTCAGGCAGAAACGAGCGACCTTCTTCCACCTGCAGAGCGTTGCGCCTTCCCTGTGCATCAAGACGACCGAGTTACAATCCCCAGGCAAGGGGACAGCGCTGGTGCTGCTGGCGCACTACCTCCTGGAAGATGGCAGCGACGTCTCTCTGGGTTGCTTCACTTCTCTGGGGGAGAAAGGCAAGCCCGCGGAAGCGGTTGCCGCTCAGGCTTGCCAGGAGATGCTGGAATTCATCCACTCCCCAGGCGCCATCGACCCGTACCTGGCCGACCAGTTATTGCTCCCCCTGGCCATCATCCCCGGCCGTTCCGAGCTGCTGACTTCCCGGCTCACGCCGCACGTCATCTCAAACATCCACGTTATCCAGGCTTTTCTGCCAGTGGAAGCGCAAGTCGATGGTCAAGCCGGTTCTCCGGGGCGGATACGCCTCACGGGAATTGAGATCGCCTGAGCCACACGCCATGCCGCGCAAGATCATTCATCTCGACCTGGATGCCTTCTTCTGCGCCGTGGAGGAGATAAAGCAGCCGCACCTGGCTGGTAAAGCCTTCGCGGTCGGTTATTCCGCCGAACAGCGCGGCGTGGTGACCTCGTGCTCTTACGCCGCCCGGCGCTGCGGGGTGCGCTCAGCCATGCCCATGGCAAAGGCAAAGCGCCTGTGCCCTGCCCTGATCATCGTCCCACCGCGCCACAGCGAATATTCACAGGCTTCCCGCGCGGTGATGGAGATCATTCACCGGGTCTCCCCGCTTGTGGAGCAGATATCCATCGACGAGGCCTTCGTAGACGTCAGTGACCTCGCCGATGAATCCGAAGCCCTTGCTCGACGGCTTCAGAGCGAGATTTTCCAGGAGTTGGGGTTGCCAAGCTCGATTGGGGTGGCGGCGAGCAAGCTGGTGGCAAAAATGGCTACAGATTATGGCAAAGGCGCAGCAAGCGGGGACGGCCCTCCCATGGCAATCGTCGTGGTCCCACCCGGCGAGGAAGCGCGCTTCCTGGCCCCGCTTCCCGCCCGAGCCTTGTGGGGCGTTGGCCCGAAGACAGCCGCCCGCCTCGAAGCGTTGGACATTCGCACCGTGGGCGAGATTGCCCAGGCGCCGCCAGGTTTGTTGGAGAAGCTGTTTGGTAAGAACGGTGCCGAATTGCGCCAGCGCGCCCAGGGTATCGACGACCGTTCGGTGGCCACCACGCACGAGCCGAAATCGGTAAGCCAGGAAACCACATTTTCGCGTGACGTCAGCGATGAGCATGCGCTGCGCACCACACTGGCCAACCTGGCTGCCTCGGTCGGTGAGCGGCTGCGTGAATCCCACCTGGCTGGCGTCACAATCAAGCTGAAAATCCGCTACCCGGATTTCACCACCCTTACCCGCCAGGTCACCCTGTGCCAGGAGACCAACCAGGACAGTGAAATAGCCGCCGCTGCCGCCCGGCTCTTCGAAGGGGTTTGGAAACACGGCCAACGAATACGCCTGCTTGGAGTTGGCGTCTCCGGGTTACGCCCACTGGCCAGGCAATTGAGCCTTTGGGAAGCCAGCGCCGAAAAGGAAAGGAAACTGCTCAAAGCATTGGACACTCTGCACGCTCGTTATGGGGACAAGGCGATTCAACGCGGCAGGCAGCAACGCGGTAAGGGGTAAGCCAGCACACGCCAGGAAAGGCCACTACAAAACTATGGATTACCATGTCTTACAGGTCGATCCGGCGGATAAGTGCCAGGTCGCAGCTTTTTTCGACCTTCCCTTTCGTCTCTATGCAAGCACGCCCCAATGGGTGCCGCCCATCGAGCGCGACGCCCGGCTGGTGTTCGAC
>JAQUAE010000340.1 GCA_028687395.1 Anaerolineales bacterium
CGGCCAAGATCTCCGGCGGGCAGCAGCAACGGGTGGCCATTGCCCGTTCCCTGGCCAACGACCCGCCGCTGCTGGTGGCGGACGAACCGACCGGCAACCTGGATTCGCGCACTGCCGGTGAGATCTTCGACCTGTTCGCCGCGCTGGTCGAGCAGGGGAAGACGCTCCTGGTGGTCACCCACGACAAAGAACTCGCCAAACGGGCAAGCCGGCAGGTGATCCTGGTGGATGGCGAGGTAGCCGCGGCATGATGCGCATCCGCACGCGCTGGCGCAAGATACTGAAGGATATGTGGGGGAGCAAGACGCGTTCGCTGTTGGTGGTGCTCTCGATTGCGGTGGGCGTGGCCTCGGTGGGCATGATCACCAATGCCGCCCGCATCCTGCAGCGCGACCTGTACCGGCAATATGCTGAGGGCAACCCGGCGTTGCTGCAGATCTTTGTCTCCCCGTTCCAAGACGACCTGCTCAAGGCGGTGCGCGGCATGCGCGAAGTTCATGAGGTGGAAGCGCGGCGCGTGGCGGCGGCCACGATCTACGACGGCGAGCTGCAACCCGCGGACCTGAGCCTGAACGTGTTGCCCGATTACCAGGCGCTCAAGGTGAATCGGTTCAGCCTGGAACAGGGCTCTGCCGAGCCCGGCGTACGCGAGGTGCTGCTCGAGAGGCAATCGGCGCAGAAATTGGGCGTGAGCGTGGGCGACATGGTCGATATCGAGATGCCCAACGAACGGCGCTACACTTTGAGGGTGGCTGGCATCGTCCACGACGTGTACGTGATGCCGTTCTCATTGCTGGGGGAGGCCACCGGCTACATTTCCATGGACACGTTGCAGTGGTTGGGTGAGCGTCCCTATTACAACCAACTGGATATCGTCGTCAGCAGCGAGCAGAAAGATAAGGAAGCGGTGCTGGCGATTGGCAAGCTGATCCAGGAACGCACCATCGAGCCAGCCGGCTATACCGTCAACCGCGTCCAGATCCCCGGCGTGGGTTCCGACCCTGGCAAGCACTGGGCGGAGGACCAGATCAAGGGCTTCCTGCTCATCTTGCAGATCATGGGGGTGATGGCGATCTTCCTGAGCGGCGGGCTGGTGGTCAACACCGTCTCGTCGATCATCACGCACCAGGTCAAGCAGATCGGCATCATGCGCTCGATCGGGGCGACGCGGGCGCAAATCATTGCCATGTATTTGGTGAACGTGCTGGTCTACAGCGCCATCGGCCTGTTGATCGCCATCCCGTTGGGCTTGTTGGGCGCCTGGTGGCTGGCGGACTTCGCCGCCCGCTTCCTCAACTTCGATTTGGGGTGGGTGACCCTCACCCCGAGCCTCCTGGGCTTGCAGATAGCGCTGGGCTTGCTCATGCCGCTGGGGGTGGCATTGGTCCCTATCCTCAACGGGACGAAAATCTCGGTGTACGCCGCGATCTACGAATACGGCTTGAGCGCCGAGACGAAGCACGGCGTCTTCGAGAGGCTGCTGGGCAGAATCCGCCGGGTGAGCCCTCCCCTGGTGCTCTCTTTTCGCAACACCTTCCGCGAGAAGGAGCGCCTGGCGTTCACCTTGATCACCCTCACTTTGGCGGGGGCGATGTTCATCGCCGTGTTCAGCACGCGCGCCTCGCTCACCGCGCAAATCAACGACGTCGGGCGCTACATTTACTACGACGCCTCGCTCGGCATCCTGGGCGGCGCCAACAAGTACGCCGTGGAGCGCGAGGCGCTGCGCGTCCCCGGCGTGAACCTGGCCGAAGGCTGGGCGAATTCGGTGGGTGTGATCCTGCGCCCGGACGGCAGCGAGAGCCAGGAGTTCGACATCACCGGGTTGCCCTACGATGCAGCCACCATCCAGCCCCTGGTCTTGCAGGGGCGCTGGCTGCAGGCGGGTGACGCCCGGCAGGTGGTCATCAACGAGGATTTGCTTGGAGAGGAACCCTCATTACGGGTGGGCGATGAGATCACCCTGAAGGTGGGCGAGACCAAGCAGAGCTACCAGATCGTGGGGCTGGTTTCCAGGCACCTTTCAGGTCCACGCGTCTACCTGGATTACAGCGCTTATACCAAGCTGAGCGGGCGCACGAATCAGGTGGACGTGGTGCGTGTGCTCGCCAGCGCCGATGGCCTGGCGAAGCCCGGCGTGCAATCGACCCTGGCGACCCAACTGGAAGAGCGTTTCCAAAACGCCAACTTCAACACCGGCGCGAGCAACACGCACCACGCCTTCATCGGCAAGTTCACCGACGTGTTCGACATCATCCTGGTCGTGCTGGTCATCATGGCAGCCCTGCTGGCTGTCGTCGGCGGGCTGGGCCTGACCGGCGCGATGGGCATGAACGTGCTCGAGCGCACCCGGGAGATCGGGGTGCTGCGCGCCGTGGGCGCCTCCAACTTTACCGTGCGCCGCGTGGTGGTGGTAGAGGGGGTCGTGGTGGGCTTGATGAGCTGGGTGATGGGCGCCTTCCTATCCGGCCCGTCGGGGCTGGCGCTGGCCGATGCGGTCGTGCAGGCAGTGTTGAATACCCGCGTGAACTACCATTATTCGGTGGCGGGGCTGTTCCTCTGGCTGGTCATCGTGCTGCTGATTGGCATCCTTTCCAGCCTGGCGCCGGCTTTGCGGGCAGCTCGCCTGCAGGTACGCGAAGTGTTGGATTACGAATAGGAAACGGCTTTGATGGATGGCGTATTGGTGAGCAATGCGAAGACGTTGGTGGGAGACGGCCAGGGGCGCCTGATCGAGCTGCGCGACGTGGTCAAGTCGTACCGCACGCCGGCGGGGAGCTTCATTGCCCTGAACGGCGTCAACCTGGAGGTGAACGCCGGGGAATTCATCTCTATCGTGGGCAAATCGGGCAGTGGCAAGACCACGCTGATCAACATGTTGACCGGCATCGACAAACCGACCCAGGGCAAGATCATCGTCAACGGCGTCGCCTTGCACGAATTGGACGAGGGTCGCATTGCCACCTGGCGCGGGGTGAACATGGGCGTGGTGTTTCAGTTCTTCCAGCTCTTGCCTGCCCTGACCCTGCTGGAGAA
>JAQUAE010000341.1 GCA_028687395.1 Anaerolineales bacterium
CGGCTGCCATGGAGGCTGCCATCTGGGGGCTGCCCGGCATCGCCGTCTCCCTGGATTCGCCCGAAAATCACCTGGGCTTGCTGGATTATGGCACCGCGGCGCGGGTGGCGCGGCGAGTGGTGCAGGCCGTTATCCGCTACGGCTTGCCCAAGGATACCCTACTCAATGTCAACGTCCCCTACCTGTCGGATGATGCGATCAAGGGCTTCGTGGTCACCCGGCAGGGGTTGCGCGTCTATCGCGATTCGCTGGTGCGGCGCGAAGACCCGCGCCGCCGCCCGTATTACTGGATTGGCGGTGAGACGCCTACAGGCGTGCCGGAGGATGGCACCGATTTCGGCGCCGTGTCGCAGGGCTTCGTTTCCATCACCCCGCTGCAACTGGACCTCACCGCCCGCAGCGCGCTGGAGGCGTTGAGTCACTGGGATTGGGGCGAGGCGGCCGGAGCCTGACCCCCGCGCCATATATTCAGGGCGCCGGAGCGCCCCACTCCCGGGCGCTCAGGCTGCGGGTGGAGCAATCTTGCTCAATCCTCTTGACAGAATAGAAAATCGCTGTAAAATCGGGCGGAATGAACCCAAAATCTGACTCCTCCAACAGGATAATCGTCCACGCCGGGAATCGTGTGGGCGATTATTTTTATCCCCCGGAAGTCGGGCTCGCTTTTCGAGAAGGTTGCTGGCAGGTAGCAACCTTCTTTTTTTACGCCTGCGCCGCACGCAGGCGGGAGGGTGGGGCATGAGACTGCCAGGATTGATCGATGTGCACGTACACATGCGCGAGCCTGGCGCCACGCATAAGGAGGATTGGGATAGCGGCAGCGCGGCTGGGCTGGCAGGTGGCTTCACCACCCTCCTGGCGATGCCCAACACCCAACCCCCCGTGGTCGACGCGCCTTCTTTGGAAATGGCTCTGCAGGCCGCCGGGCGCAAGGCGCGCTGCGATTATGGCCAATACCTCGGCGCTGGTCCTGACAATCCCGATGTCTTGCCTACCCTGGCGCCGCGCGCCGCGGGCTTGAAGATGTACCTGGACCAGACCTACGGCCCCCTACGCCTGGGGGATATGGGATTGTGGCTGGCGCACTTTGCCCGCTGGCCGCAGGGGATGCCCATCGTCGCCCACGCTGAGGGGCGCAGCCTGGCTGCAGTGATGCTCCTGGCAGCGCTCTATGCCCGCCCCCTGCACCTGGCGCACGTCTCGCGCCGCGAAGAAATCCTGCTGATCAAAGCCGCCAAGGAGAAGGGCTTGAAGGTCACCTGCGAGGTGACGCCCCACCATCTCTTCCTGAGCGAGGCTGACATTCCGACCATCGGAACGGGGCGCAGCGAGGTGCGGCCGCGCCTGGCCAGCGAAAGCGATCGCCTCGCCTTGTGGGAGAACCTGGCGGTCATCGACTGCTTCGCTACCGACCACGCCCCACACACCCTGACTGAGAAGGATAGCCCCCAACCCCCGCCGGGCTTTCCGGGATTGGAGACTGCCCTGCCCTTGTTGCTCACTGCCGTTCGCCAGGGACGCCTGACCCTGGAGGACGTCATCTCCCGCCTGCACGACCAGCCGCGGCGTATCTTCAATCTTCCAGAATCTCCAGAGACCTGGGTCGAGGTGGACGAAGACGCCGCCTGGGAGGTTCGCGCCGCGCAAAACCACACTCGCTGCGCCTGGACGCCTTTCGAGGGTCAGCAGGTAGTCGGCCGGGTGCGCCAGGTGGTGCTGCGCGGCCAGGTCGCTTTCCAGGACGGGCAGGTGCTGGCTGCGCCCGGGTCAGGCAGGAATGTGCGCTCCAGCCGAGGGCGTGAAACGAGTTGAAACTTTCGCAAGCGCCGGTTCTTTAGCGTTTGGTAACCTTAACCTCTCAAGGAGTTGATCATGGCTACGTTTTCTCCACCCTTTCGCCGGAAGAGCCCCTACATGCCTTTTGGCGACCAGCGCAACGCCCCTTTCTATGGCCGGGATATCCTCTCGGTCAAGCAGTTCAAGCGCTCCGACCTGGAATACATCTTCGGCGTTGCCCACGAGATGCGCGAGATGGTCGAGCGCGTCGGTTCCTTCGACCTGCTCAAAGGCAAAATCCTGGCCAACCTGTTCTATGAGCCCTCCACGCGCACCTCGTCTTCCTTCACCTCGGCTATGGAGCGCCTGGGTGGCAGCGTCATCCCCATCAACGAGGTGCGCTATTCCTCGGTCTCCAAGGGCGAGTCGCTCCCGGATACCATCCGCACCCTGGAGTGCTACGCCGACGTGATCGTCCTGCGCCACCCCGAGGTGGGCGCCTCGGCGCTGGCAGCTCAGTACGCCCGCAAGCCGATCATCAACGCCGGCGATGGGGTGGGGGAACATCCCACCCAGGCTCTCCTCGACCTGTTCACCATCTTCAGCGAGCTGGGCCAGATGGATGGCATCACCGTCACCATGCTGGGCGACTTGAAATACGGGCGCACGGTGCACTCGCTGGCCCGCCTCCTCTCGCTGTACGACGTGCGCCTCAACTACGTATCCCCCGATATCCTGCGTATGCCGCCCGAGATCATCCAGGAGTTGGGTGATAAAAGCATCCCCCAGGCCGAGTTCGACGCCCTGGAACCGGTGCTGCCGCAGTCAGACGTGCTCT
Source organism: Anaerolineales bacterium (assembly GCA_028687395.1). Classification (GTDB taxonomy): domain Bacteria; phylum Chloroflexota; class Anaerolineae; order Anaerolineales; family UBA4823; genus JAQUAE01. The sequence continues at coordinate 2,615 of JAQUAE010000341.1, forward strand.
ACGTCACAAGGGTGCAGAAGGAGCGCTTCGAAGACCAGCAAGTCTACGAGAGCGTCAAGGGCGCCTTCATCATCACCCCGGAGACGATGCATAACGCCAAGGAACGCATGATCGTCATGCACCCCCTGCCGCGCGTCGGCGAGATCCACATGGATGTGGACGCTGACCCACGAGCGGCTTACTTCCGCCAGATGGAATATGGCCTGTACGTGCGCATGGCGCTGCTGGCAATGGTGCTGGGTAAGGCTTGAGGCGCTGCAATCGGGTGTATGATAATCCCAGGCGCTCGTCGCCTCAGCACTCACTTTAGGGATGGCGCATGTCTTTCTTTAGCGTGCTAGAACAGCGGGTGCGCAGCCGCGGCTCCCTGCTTTGCGTGGGGCTGGATCCTCACCCGCAGGACCTTTCCGAACCCACACC
>JAQUAE010000342.1 GCA_028687395.1 Anaerolineales bacterium
GCCTGGGATTTGCACGCGCCCTACGTGAGATGCAGTTAGGCAAGTTGCGCCGCGAAGCCCTCAAAGACATGGCTGACCGGATGGGGGTTCCGGAGATGACCAGCTTCGTTGCCGCCGTGATCCAGAGTGAACAGCTCGGTGTGAGCATGGCCAACGTATTGCGCATCCAATCCGACCAGATGCGCATCCGCCGGCGACAGTTAGCGGAAGAGGAAGCTCATAAGGCTCCAATCAAGATGTTGATCCCCATGGCTTTGTTGATTTTCCCCTCTATTTGCATCGTATTGATGACGCCGGCCGTGTTGATGTTGTTGCGCTCGGCGTTGAAAGGCGTTCTCTTCGGCGGCTAAATCCACGCTGCCAACCTGCTGAGACTCGGTCGGATGGGGCGATGATCGAGCGTGCACCTATTATCTATAAAGCCTATAGCGCCTTGTGGCGCATTTTCGATTGGCTATACCCGCCTACCTGCCTGGGCTGTGGCGAACCCCTGGCGCGCTGGTGCGGCGCATGCCAGATGACCACGAAGGTCGTACCGCACACCATCTGTATCAGGTGCGGACAACTGCTCGCCAAGCGCGGCATATGTCTCCGCTGCCAGGAGAATCCACCCAGTTACGTGGCATTGCGCGCCTGGGCCATGTATAAAAAGCCGCTCCGCGAGGTCATCCACCGCTTGAAATACAGGCGAGACATCTCCCTGGCTGAGATTCTAGCCCGCCACATGGTGCTTAAACATGTGACACTGGATTGGGAATTCGACGTGGTTGTCCCGGTTCCACAGGGAATTGTCAGGATGCGCGAACGTGGTTATAATCAGGCGGCTCTGATCGCCTGGCCGTTCGCCCTGCTGACGGGACGTCCTTATGTTCCCAAGGCGCTAGTCAAGGTGCGCGAGACCCCTTCGCAGGTGGATTTAGCCGTCCAGGAGCGGTGGGAAAATGTAAAGCAGGCGTTTGCAGCCGAGGGAAAGATGGTTGAAGGAAAAAACGTGCTGGTGATCGACGACGTTACTACCACTGGAGCGACGATGGAGGCGTGCGCCTCCGCTCTGGTGCAAGCTGGCGCCCGGGCCGTGTATGGTTTGACGGCAGCTCGGGCTGATTTTACAGATGGAAGGAGCAGGTTATGAGTATCAATGTGGAAATCTATGGCCGTAACATGGATGTCACCGAGCGGATTCAGAAATACGTGGACACGAAAATCGCCAAGTTGGACCGCTATTTACCCGGGATAGAGGAAGCGCGCGTGGACGTGGCGTATGTCAAATCTGCCAGGAGCGCAGCCGACCGCCAGGTGGCGCAAATCACGGTGAAGGGCAAGGGATTCGTGCTTCGCACTGAGGAGAGCGCCGATGATATTTTCGCCGCGTTGGACTCCGCGGTGGATAAGATGCAGCGCCAAATCGAGCGCTACAAAGGCAAACGGTATCGCGGCAGGGGGGATGGCAAGTCTGCGGCTGAGGTGATGCAACCCGCCGTCGAGGCGGTGATGGAAGAGATCGAGGTGCTCGATAGTGCTCCGGTGATTGCGCGGCGTAAGCGTTTCCTGATGACCCCCATGGACGAAATGGAGGCCATTGAGCAGATGAACCTGTTGGGACACGATAACTTCTTCATCTTCTACAACGCCAGCACGTTAGCTATCAACGTCCTTTACAAGCGCAGAGATGGCACGTACGGCGTGATCGTGCCTGAGATTGCCTGAGTTCTTTTGTCAACTCCACATCGATCCCCGACAGTCAAACTGCCGGGGATCTTAATAGAACTGTTGCCCCCTATAGCCTGACAGTTCCATCGTGAATTATAATTACTGCGCCCTAATTCTTCCATGATAAGGTCGTCTGCAATGGATGCTGATGAAGAAACCATTCTGAAAATCGCCGAACTCTACAACGACTCCGAGATTGACATCGAGGGCATAAAGGAAGCCGTCGAAAAGATTTTGGTCGCCATCGGCGAGGACCCCAGGCGCAATGGGCTGCAGAAAACCCCCGACAGGGTCGCCAGGATGTACGAAGAGCTGCTCTCCGGCTACAGGGTGGATCCCATCGCCATGGTCAACGACGCGGTCTTCGATGTCTCCTATGATGAGATGGTGCTGGTGCGGGACATCGAGTTTTACAGTTTGTGCGAACACCACATTTTGCCCTTCTTCGGCCGGGCGCACGTCGCCTACTTGCCCAATGGGCGCATCATCGGCCTCTCGAAGATACCCCGCGTCGTCGATCTGTTTGCCCACCGCTTGCAAGTGCAAGAGCGCATGACCCGCCAGATTGCGGAGTTCCTGGATGAACTGCTCCACCCGATGGGGGTGGCTGTGGTTGTGGAGGGGCTGCACTTGTGCGCCACGATGCGAGGGGTGAAGAAGCACGGCGCCCGCATGACCACTTCCTCGATGATCGGCCTCTTCCGCAAGAGCATCGCCACTCGCCAGGAGTTTTTGGAAAACATCTCCCGCGGTGCTGCGCCAATGTTCTGAGCGCAGTAACACCCCCAGCGTGCTTGATTACTTGAGAGATACATCGGGCCGGTGTTTGATTGGCGTCTGCCGGGCAAGGCGCCGCGCCACCTGGCGCAACGCCTTGCCGGATCGGGGGTGGGGAAGATCGGGCAGGATTTCGGATACCGGCATGGCGATGTGCGCCAGCTCCCACACCTGAGCATCGACAACCTCCCCGTCCTCCACGATGATGTCGATGTCGATGGTGCGCGGCGCGTACTTATCGCTGGTGCGCACGCGGCCCAGCGAAGCTTCGATGTTGTGGATGGCTAGTTTCTTGAATTCCCCAGCGGTGAAGGGTGTGGCGATTGCTACGGCGGCGTTGATGAAATTTGGCGCCACCGACCCGTAGGCAGGGGTCTCCCAGGCCGAAGAAATGGCTTCGACTTGGCCATACGCCTCGAGCATACAGATGGCCTGGGGCAGGTGTTGCTCAGGGGCGATGTTCGAACCCAGGGCCAGGATCAGCCTGCGGGGATTACTCGGCCTGACTGCGTTCAATCTCCACCCCGAC
>JAQUAE010000343.1 GCA_028687395.1 Anaerolineales bacterium
GGAGCTGAAAAGCCCATCCACCGAGCTTGAGCAACTCTCTGCGGCGCGGTGAATTCGAAGCCAGGTACAACATCGCCCATAAATTCTAACACAATCCCCGAAGCCTCCCCTCTGCGCCAGGTGGGGGGTGAAATCTGTGATCACCCCCCTCATCACCTGCTCCCGTTTGTTCAGCGACAGTTGCTTCGATGATGTTGGGCGACAGGGGGCCCTCCCCGAACGAACGTGGGGGGATCGTCGCCGTTTTGTCATCCCCTACGCCTAGCGCGTTCCCCCTCAAACAGAATGACACACCTCACAGGTCTGAGCGAAGTTCAGCACCCTTGCTTTCGGACAATCAACCCTCCTTGCACCCAATTCGCATTTATTGGATGCTCTGTGACTCGAAGCGAAGAATCTGACGCTCTTTGTCATCCTGAGCACAGCAGCCCGCCCCGAGCGTAGTCGAGGGGAAGGGATCTCCTCTCTCTCCGAGATTCCTCGTTCGCTGCTCGACTTGCAGTCCCCGCGCTCTGCACATACCCGCTCACTCGGAATGACACCTCCGCGATGGGCGTGCGCACTCGCCCCCGCGCGCGTCATTCTGAGCGGAGTTCAGCACCCTGACTTATGGACAGTCAACCCTCCTTGCACCCATTTCATCCTTAACGGATGCACTGTGACTCGAAGCGAAGAATCTTCCTCCCCAAAAGACAGCTTGCCTCTCTTAAACGGAGGTGAAGGAACTATCGCCGTTCCGACCCAGAGCCAGTAATCCTCGCGACTACCCGCCGCCTGTTGGGGCTGCCTGGTTCTTTTGGGACCGTCAGCCCCTGGCAAGCAGGGGACAGGCGTTGTAGAATAGGACGCAAGCGAAGCCGCCGGACAGCGTGCGAAGGTTCCCACGGCAAGCGCGGCACTCATTGGATGACCTCAACAGGTAACTTGGCGATCTGGCCAGCATGACTACCACCACATGGAGACGGACATGGAAATACTGAAAGAACGCATCCTGCGCGAGGGCAGGAATCTGGGGAACGGAATATTGAAAGTGGATGGCTTCATCAACCACCAGGTTGACCCGGTGCTGATGGACGAATGCGGCAGGGAGCTCGCCCGGCGCTTCCAGGGGGTCGGGGCGACGAAAATTCTGACCGCCGAGATCTCCGGCATCGCCCCAGCGGTCACCACCGCCCTCCACTTGCGCCTGCCGGTGGTTTACGCCCGCAAGCAGAAGCCGATCACCATGCCTGACCAGGTCTTTCTGACCCTGACGCCCTCGCACACCAAGGGACGCATGGTCGAGTTGATCGTCTCACCGGAATACCTGGCGAACGGCGAGCGTGTACTGATCATCGACGATTTCCTGGCCACCGGGGCGACCATTCTCGGCCTGGCGCGGCTGGCGCAAACCGCCGGGGCGACCATCGTCGGCGTGGGTGCCCTGGTGGAGAAAACCTTCGAAGGCGGGCGTGAGGCGCTGGCCCCCTTGAACGTCCCGGTAGAGGCGCTGGCGCGCATCCGCGCCATGCAAGGCGAGCAGATCCTCTTCCTCGACGAATAACTCCACCAGCAAGGCCATGGACGCCATCGCCATCCTGGATTTCGGTTCCCAATACGCCCAGTTGATTGCCCGCCGCGTGCGCGAGGCGCACGTCTACAGCGAGCTCTTCCCTTGGGACGCCCCCCGCGAGCAAGTGCTCGCCCTGCGACCCAAAGGGGTGATTCTCTCGGGTGGGCCAGCCTCCGTGTACGAGACAGGCGCCCCGCAGGTGCCCGCCTACGTCCTTGAGAGCCGGCTGCCGGTATTGGGTATTTGTTACGGCATGCAGGCGCTCACCCATGCGCTGGGCGGGAAGGTAGCTGCCGCCAGCCAGCACGAGTACGGCCCGGCGCTGGTCAACACCGTGCAGGCCAACCCGCTCCTGCCAGCCGGCGAGCAGCCGGTGTGGATGTCGCACGGCGATCGCATCGAGGCGCTGCCGCCCGGCTTCGAGGTGCTGGCGCGCAGCCCCAACTCGCCGGTAGCCGCCATGGGGGACCCGGCGCGGGGGTACTATGGATTGCAATTCCACCCTGAAGTGCGCCACACGCCCGGCGGGATGGACATCCTACACCGTTTCGTCCTGGAGGTGTGCGCGGCGCGTCCCGAATGGCTGCCCACCTCGATTATCCAGGAGAGCGTGGGGCGCATCCGCCAACAGGTGGGGGGCAAGATGGTGCTGGCTGCGGTGAGCGGCGGGGTGGATTCGAGCGTGGCAACCGCCATGACGCACCGCGCCATCGGCGACCAACTGGTAGCCATCTTCGTCGATACCGGCCTGCTGCGCCAGGGAGAAGCTGCGAGCGTGCGCGCCGCTTTGCAGGAGGCCTTGGGGGTGGAGCTGGTGGTCGTGGATGCCGCGGAAAAGTTCTTGGAAGCCCTGAGCGGGGTAAGCGACCCGGAACACAAACGGCGCATCATCGGCGAGCTGTTCATCCGCACCTTCGAAGAGCACGCCCGGCGCCTCGGCCAGCCGCGCTTCCTGGTGCAAGGCACGATTTACCCGGACGTGGTCGAATCCAGCGCCCCGGAGCGCGCCAAAGCGCAGCGCATCAAGACCCACCACAACGTGGGCGGCTTGCCCGAGCAGATGCAGTTCGAATTGGTAGAACCTCTCCGCTACCTCTTCAAGGATGAGGTGCGCGTGGTGGGCGAAGCGCTGGGATTGCCGGCGCGCCTGGTCTGGCGCCAACCCTTTCCCGGCCCCGGCCTGGCCGTGCGCTGCCTGGGCGAGATCACCCGTGAGCGGTTGGAGTGCTTGCGCGCCGCAGACGCCATCCTGGTGGAGGAGCTGGAAACCGCCGGAGCCTTGCGCGCCGGAGCTGTGCAGGACGGAGTGCCTGCCTCCCTCCCCGAGGTGGCGCAAGCCTTTGCAATCTTGCTGCCGGTGCGCTCGGTGGGCGTGATGGGCGATAAGCGCACCTACCAGGAAGTGGTCGCCTTGCGCGCCGTCACCACCGAGGACTTCATGACCGCCGATTGGGCGCGCCTGCC
>JAQUAE010000344.1 GCA_028687395.1 Anaerolineales bacterium
AGCCAGAAGCCCCTCGCCGTCATACAGGCGATGCAGGAGTATTACCTGCGCAGCAACGCCAACATCCACCGTGGGATTCACGTCCTGGCGGAGGAAGCTACGGCGGAATACGAAGCGGCGCGCCAGGCGGTGGCGAACTTTATCGGCGCTGGTCCTCCCAGGCAGGTCATCTTCACCCGCAACACTACCGAGGCAATCAACCTGGTAGCGCACAGTTGGGGCAGGGTAAACCTGAAAGCTGGCGACTTGATAGTGCTCACCGAGATGGAGCACCACTCCAACCTGGTGCCATGGCAGATGCTGGCCGAGGAACGCCAGGTACGCCTGGAGTTCGTGCCAGTCACCGAGAGCGGGGTGTTGGACATGGAGACTTACACCCGCCTGCTGGAATTGCAGCCCAAGCTGGTCGCCTTCACCCACATGTCGAACGTGCTGGGCACTATCAATCCTGCCCGGCGCATGGCGCAACTGGCGCACCAGGCAGGAGCGGTCGTCCTGGTGGATGGCGCCCAATCCGTGCCGCACTTTGGCGTGGACGTGACCCAGATGGAGGTAGATTTCCTGGCGTTCTCGGCGCACAAGATGTGTGGGCCAACGGGGATCGGCGTGCTCTACGGGCGCAAGGAGCTCCTCGAGGCGATGCCGCCCTTCCTGGGCGGCGGTGACATGATCCGCAAGGTGCACCTGCGCTCCTTTGCGCCGAACGATCTACCACACAAATTCGAAGCCGGTACGCCCGCCATCGCTGAGGCGATCGGCTTCAAAGCAGCCGTCGATTACTTGAGCAGGGTGGGAATGGATAACGTTGCCGCCCACGAGCAGGAAGTGATTGCCTACGCGCTCGAGCGGCTGGAGGAGATTCCCGGCGTGCGCGTGACCGGTCCCGAAGCCAGCCAGCGCGGCGGCGTGGCCGCGTTCACGCTAGAGGGCGTGCACCCGCACGACATTGCCCAGATCCTGGATAGCCGCGGGGTAGCGATCCGTGCCGGGCATCACTGCGCCATGCCGCTGCACGAAAAACTGGCTCTGCCAGCCACAGCGCGCGCCAGCTTCTACCTGTACAACACGCTCGAAGAGGTCGACCGGCTGGTGGAAGCGATTTACACAGTGAAGACGGTTTTCCAATAACTCAGACTGTTCAGCGGACGCTGAACTCGACTCACATTGCGTTTCATCACCTTAGCCCATGGACGATCTCTACCGAGAACTGATCATCGACCGTTATAAAAATCCCCGCTTCCGCGGCGAGCTCGACCCGTGCGACATCACCTTCGAAGACGATAACCCATTATGCGGCGACCGCATCCGCATTGACCTGCGTGTCGATGGGGAGGTGGTCAAGGAAGTCGCCTTCTCCGGGCGTGGGTGCGCCATCTCTCAGGCATCTGCTGACTTGCTCTCCGAGTCGATCGTGGGGAAGACCCTGGACGAGGTGCGCCAGATGTCCAAGGAGGATATCCTGGACATGCTGGGCATCGAATTGGGTCCGGTGCGCTTGAAGTGCGCCTTGCTCTCGTTGAAGGTGCTCAAGGCGGGGGTGTATGGGCTGGGCGCAGCCAGCGACGAACTGGTGGAATGACTGCCAGGCGGAGAGGAGATGTACAACTACACCCAAATCGACGCCAGCCAGTGTGCCTTTTACGCCGTGGCTGAGACATCCGAGATACAAAACGGCGAGCGCCTGTTCGTGGAGATCGACCGCTTGCCCATCGTGGTGTTCAACATCGCCGGGGAATTTTTCGCCATCCAAGACCTGTGTTCTCACGACGATGGGCCGCTAGGGGAGGGCGAGCTGGAGGGCTTCGAGGTGATTTGCCCCCGGCATGGGGCGCGGTTCGACGTGCGCAGCGGCAGGGTGCTCGCCCTACCGGCGGTGGTAGATATCCCGGCTTACCCGGTGCGGGTGGTGGACGGGATGGTGGAGGTCGGGCTGCCTACTCAATCCTGAGCTAATATTTATCTTTCAGGGGGAATCAGGCTGGAGGCGGTTTTCTCCAGCTTACTGGTTGGGGCAGAATCCCCAGGCGTAGAAGGTGGGGACGTAGAGGATGCGTTCGCCGCGCTGGTAAGCTTCCCAATCCTGCTTTTGGAGCTCATCCAGCTTGGCATCGGAAAGCGCGCCGGCCAGGTCGGCGCGCAGCACCTGCCATTCCAGCTCGAATTCCTGCCTGGTGGGTGGCATTGACCACTGGCCACCCAGGGTGCCCACCTGCACCCGTTCCAGGCCCGCTTCATGGAAAAGGTGTGACAGGCGGCTGCCCAGGCGTGGATCGGCACCCTGGCGGCGCAGGGCGGCGGTCTGCAGCTCCCCCAGCCGAGCCAGCTCAGGTGGGTAATCGATCCGGCCGCCGTAGTCTGGCTCGGCCAGGGCGAGTATGGTGCCTCCCGGCCGGGTGATGCGCATCATCTCTCGGACGGCCTGCGAGGGGTCAGCCACCCAGAGCAGTACGAAGTGACACAGGCTGGCGTCGAAGCAGCCCTGGGGGAAGGGCAAGCGCAGGGCGTCGGCGCAGGCCAGGCGTGATTGGGGGGCACGACCGGCCGCAGAGCGCAGAGCGTGGATATCGATGTCCATGGCGTATACGCCGCCGGGGGCGATCTCGCTCAGCTCGTTCAGCAACACCCCGGTGCCGCAGCCCACCTCGAGGAGGCATTGGGCGCTGGCGAGGCGGGTCGCCTGGTAGGCGTGGCGGCGCAACTGGCGGGTCCATCCTGCTTGTTGGGCGTAGCGTGGGTGCATATTCATAGCGTCCAACGTGATGCTCGCCACAGACTGACCTCGTGGAGAAATAAAGAGCGACGGGATGGCTTCCCGTCGCTCTTGCTTCGCTTAGCCGCGGGCGCGCTCCCAGACAGCCTGCCAGGGCTCGCTGAGCAGATTGCCCAGCACCCGGTTGACGCCCTGGGCGGGCAAGACATCCCCATCCGGCTCGACGTATAACCAGGCGCGTCCCGCTCCGGAGAGGACTGCTTCCTTTGCGACTTCCATTGAGATGGGATTGAACTGCG
>JAQUAE010000345.1 GCA_028687395.1 Anaerolineales bacterium
AGCCAGTGGAGACCGGGATGACCGCGCTGGTCAACTCCATGACGCGCTGGTAAACCGCGGCGCTCTCCAGGAAAAAGCTACCCAGGATGATGACGAGCACCAGCAAGGGAAAAAGCGAGAAGAGTGCATAGTACGCCATGCCCGCCGCGGCCTGGCTGGCGCGCGCCCGGTGAAAACTGAGATAGGCCTCTCTGAAGATTCTGAAAACGCCCACCGCAACGGTCGCCAAGCGGCTGCCGGCCAATCCAGAGAAAATGAGTGCGTGGTTCGCCAACTGCTTGATTTTTTGGAATTGCATATGATTACTGTCCGGTGGGTACGCCTGCCCACACCGTGTCTACCAGGAACCGGTCTCTCCGCCCGCAGGCACCCCCGACGTGAAGGGGGTGGATTACCGCCCGCGGCTGTGTCCCGCCCACAAGGCTGCGCCGATCAAGCCCGCGTTAACTCCCAGACGAGCTGGTACTATCTCCACCTGCTCCGCGGGGACGATGAAAACGCGCTCCCTGACCGTGCGCCGGATAGGCTCCAACAGCAGGTCGCCCGCCTGGGCCACCCCGCCGCCGATGACTATCCTGCGCGGCGCAAGGGCGGTGAGCACGTTGGCGACGGCAATTCCCAGGTAGAAGCCGGCTTTGTCGTAGATCGCCCTAGCTACCGCGTCGCCCCCCCTAGCCGCCTCGGCAATCAGCCCGGGGGAGACGCTGTTCAAATCGTAACCGGCCAGTTCGCCGATGCGCGTGACCAGGCCACGGGTGACCGCCTCCAGGCCCATGGCAGTGATCGCCGGGCCGGAAGCCAGCGTCTCCAGGCAGCCGCGCCCACCGCAGCCGCACGCCGGCCCATCCGGCTCGACCACCTGGTGGCCAATTTCCCCGGCCACGCCCCCCAGACCGAGGTGAAGCTTGCCATCGATGACAAACCCACCACCCACTCCCGTGCCCACCGCCAGGCAGGCGATGGTGTCCACACCCTGTCCCGCCCCGAAGGTCCACTCGGCGAGGGTCATGGCGCGCACGTCATTGATCAGGGTGGTGGGCATCTCCAGCGCGGCGACGATCTCCTCCAGCAGTGGAACCCCCTGCCAATGCCCGTGCAGGTTGGGCAGGTAATGCACCACGCCGGCCTGCATGTCCAACCTGCCTGGGACACCGATGCCGATGCCACTGATGGCGGTTTTGGCCTGACCGCTTTCGGCGATGACCTCCTCGATCAAGGTCACCATGCGAGCGACGACTGCTTCAGGTCCCTCGCGCGAGCGGGTGTAGATGGAGCGCAAGGCGCTCAATTCGCCCGTGGCGCTATCGACCACCGCCGCACCAATGTGCGTGCCGCCAAGATCCACTCCGATGTACGCGCCCATCGCCTGTCCTCAATCCCTCCCGCTCACCTGCAGCGTGCTATGCCGCTGATAGGCCATCCGTGACCTCGCCGAGCTCCACCCAACGAGCCTCCCTGGCGCTGCGCAGGATGGCTCCGCACAGCACCTGCACGAGATGCCCATTTGCGAAGGTGGGAAAGTCAGGTTGGGCATCAAAATCACCCGCCTGAATGTAGCCATAAACCGCTGAATAAAGCTGCTTGAAGGTATCCGGGTAGCCCTCATTGTGCCCGCCCGGGTAGGAGGTGAAGGCGCGAGCTTCGGGAAGCAGCAAGGAGGGGTCTTTCATCAAGAGCTCGTTGGCCCGCTCACGGTGCCCGACCCACAGCTCATTCGGCCGCTCTGAATCCCACGCCAGGGAAGACCTGGCGGCGTTGACCTCGAAGGACAGGCGATTTTTGCGCCCTGAGCTGACCTGCGAAACGGTCACCACACCCCGCGCCCCACCCTTGAAGCGCAGGATGATCGCGGCGTAATCCTCGGTGGCGATGGGTTGCTCGCTGTACTCCTGCGCGGTCTCCAGCTTGCCGGAGAACGTATCTATTGCGCGGGTGGGCTTCTTGCGCACCGGCAGGAAAGTCTGGAAATCGGCGAAGACCGCCTCGATCTCCAGGCCGGTGACGTAATGCGCCAGGTCCAGCCAGTGTGAGCCGATGTCCGCCACGGCACGAAGCTCGCCACCCAACTCCGGTTCCAGGCGCCAGTTCCAATCGGTGGGGAGCAGCAGCCAATCCTGCAAATACGAGCCGTGGATCAGGTACACCTGGCCAAGCTCGCCGGACTTCAACATGGCGTGCGCCTGACGACAGAGCGGATAGAAGCGCAGGTTAAAGTTGATCGCATTCACCCGCTGCTGCTGTCGAGCAAGGCGGACCAATTCAGCAGATTGCTGCATGGTCATCGCCAGCGGCTTCTCGCACACCACGTGCTTGCCAGCCAGCAAGGCGGCCTTCGCCTGCGGGTAGTGCAAGAAGTTGGGCGTGGCAATGTGCACCACGGCAACCTGCGGGTCGGCCAGCAGTGCCTCGAAGGAGGGGTAAGCTTTGTCCAGGCGCAACTCCCTGGCTTTCTCGACGGCGCGCTGTGGGACGTCTCCACACACACCCAGGACGTGTATCCCCAACCGGCGGAGGGCTTCGATGTGCGCTGGCCCGATGAAACCGGTGCCAGCGATGCCTGCCTTGATGTCGCTTTGTATGATGGTCATAAAGTGCCTCGCACGAATGATTTCTCAGGGAAGCGGCGCCTTGATTCTACCTGGTATGGGGAGAGGTGGCAATACGGGGCGGTATAATACCCACAGCCCGGAGAAAGGCGGCTCCCGCAACCCCAGGCCTGCTTTCGAGCGGTCGCGCCGCCTCCCATCTACAAAGCGAATCGCAGCGCATGCGCACCACCACCCTCTCCCTGGCATACGGCACCCGCTCGCTTCCCGTTCACCTCCCCACAGACAACCTGCTGGCGGTCCTGGAAACGCGCCCCGGCCAGGAAACACCGGAGGAAGCCAGCCTGCTGGCTGCCGCCCTGGCCCAACCCATCGGCGCGCCTCGCCTGGGCGACCTGGTTCGCCCCGGCCAGAAGGTCGCCATCGTCACCAGCGATCTCACCCGTCCCTGCCCTTCCGGTC
>JAQUAE010000346.1 GCA_028687395.1 Anaerolineales bacterium
AGGCCAATATCGGCCAGCGTCCAGGTGGGGATTTCCGCCTTGGAGGCCTTACGGATGCCCATAAAGGAGGGGTAACGCGGCTCGCAGATATCCTTGACCACGCTGACCACGGCGGGGAAGCCCGCTTCGATGAACTGGCGCCCTTCCTCGATGGAACGCCCGACGCGCAAGGTGCGCGCTTGGGGGTTGAAGTCGGCGATGACCGAGACCAGCGTCAGTGCCGGCCAGCCCAGCACGCGCGCGGTTTGGGCCGCGGTGACGCCCATATCGCCGTCGATTGCCTGGCGGCCGAATAATGCCAGGTCGACCTCCCCTATCTTCTGGAGGGTTGCAGCTAAAACGCGGGCAGTGACCTGGCTATCGGCATCCTTGAGCTGAGGGTCGGAAACCAGGATTGCCTCGCTGCAGCCCATCGCCAGGGCGTGTTTCAGCGCTTCCTTGGCCCCTTCCTCGCCAACCGTGATGGCGATCACATCGCCGCCGTGGGCCTCTTTTTGTAACAAGGCGGTTTCCACGGCGTACTCATCCCAGGGATTGATCACCAACGGTGAATCCCCCCAGGAGACGCGCCCATTTTCCACCACGACCTTCGCTGCGGAATCGGGTACTTGTTTAACGCACACGACGAGTTTCAAGGCGACCTCCTTTCTTGGTTTACGGAATCAACTCGGACATGGAAATGTGCCTAAAACCCCTGGTCAAGGGCGTCGATCGTCGCCTATTTCTCTGCCTGCCAGAGCTGGGGGTCGAAAGCGGGCAATTCGCAACGCAAGCGCCCATCCTCGCGGTACCCCAAGGCGTAGCCAGCTTGCATGAGCTGGTGGATCTCACTGGTGCCCTCGTAAATCACCGCGCCCTTCGAGTTACGCAGGTAGCGCTCCACGTCGTATTCATCGCTGTAACCATAGGCGCCGTGAATCTGGATAGCGTCGGAGGCGGCCGCGAAGGAGGCGTCGGTGGCAAACCATTTGGCGTGCGAGGTCTCGCGCGTGTTGCGCTGCCCGCGATTCTTCATCCAGCCCGCCTTCAAGTAGAGCAACCGGGCGATTTCATAGGACGAGGTCATGGCGGCAATTTTCTGCTGCACCAATTGGAATCTGGCGATCTCCCGCCCGAACGCCCGCCGCTCCTTGGCGTAGCGGATGCTGGCTTCCAGGCAAGCCCGGATCAAACCTGTCGCCCCGGCAGCCACGGTGTAGCGGCCGTTATCCAGGCAGGACATGGCGATCTTGAATCCCTCGCCTTCCTCGCCCAGGCGGTTCTCGGCCGGCACGCGCACGTCCTGGAAGGCAATCCACCCCGTCGACCCGGCGCGAACGCCCAGTTTGCCATGGATATCGCCAGTGGTGACCCCCGGCGAGTTAAGCTCCACCATGAACGCCGTAAGGCCCTCGTCTGGGGAGCCCGCCTCTGGGTTGGTACGGGCGACCACCAGCGCGTTGTGCGCCTTGGTCGCCAGTGAGATCCACATCTTCTCCCCGTTGAGCAGGTAATTGCCACCCACGCGGCGTGCGCTGCTGACCATGGCGGCCACGTCCGAGCCCACCCCCGGCTCGGTCAATCCGAAACAGGCGATTTTCTCGCCCCGCGCCTGGGGGACGAGGAAGCGCTGCTTTTGCTCCTCCGTCGCCCATTGCAGCAACGCCATGCTGTTCAATCCCATGTGGACCGACATCACCACGCGCAAGGAGGTGTCCAAAACCTCCAATTCCTCGCAAGCTAGGCCCAGGGAGATGTAATCCATCCCCTGCCCGCCGTAGCGGACGGGAATGCAAATGCCCAGGATGCCCAGTTCCCCCATGCGCGGCAGGACGAAATCCGCCATCTGCTGTTTGCGATCGCTCTCCTTGATGACCGGCCCCACTTCTTTCTGAGCGAAATCCTGTACCATTTTTTGCACCATACGGTGCTCTTCACTTAACGCGAAATCCATGTATGGCTCCTTGAGTGTAAAATGCCCTTCCCTCCAGGGAATTATAGCGAATTCGCAGAGAGAGCACAACCGCAATTTCGAAGCGTTCGCGCGCTGGGCTATAATGCACCTGGTGAAAGGCATGCAATCACTCGACCTGGCTGTCCGCACATTGGCCCTGGCTACTTTGATCCTGTGGATGGGGGTTGCGCCGCAATCGCGCCAGGTCGCAAACGAGCTCGAAGAGGCAAGAGAAGCCCGTGAGGCGGGCGATTTCCTGCAAGCCAGCGCCCTGCTGGAGAGCGCCGCGAACCGCCTGCCCTGGAACGCGTCGCTCTGGGAGGGAGCGGGTCGCCTCGCCCTGCAGGGCGGCGATGTCCAGAAGGCTATCCCCCACCTGGAACGCGCTGGCGCGCTGGCCGGGCTCTCCCTGCAAGGCCAGGTTGACCTGGCGCAAGCTTACCGACGGGCCGGAGACCTCCCCGCAGCCATCCGCCTGTTGGAGGCGGTGCGGGAGAACCCCAACGCCCCCCACGAGATTACCTACCAGCTCTACCTGGCGCGCCGGAGTATGGGTAATTTCCCCGCCGCGCTGGAGGCCCTGATCGCCCTGCTGGTCGCGCAGCCCTCCGAAGCGCGGCTGCATTACCAGGCTGGCTTGCTGCTCGCCGCCCAGGACCCCGAATCTGCATTGCCGCGCCTGGCGCAGGCCGCCAAGCTAGATGCGGCTTACCTCCCGCCCGCCAGGGAGCTGAGCAGCGCCATCCGCTCTGCAGCGCCGTCCGGTGAGCGCGCCTACACCCTGGTGGCGGCGGGGCGCGCCCTGGCTTCTCTGCAAGAATGGGACCTGGCAACTGAAGCCTTACGCCAGGCAAGCCTGGAGCGGCCGGATTACTCCGAAGCCTGGGCTTTCCTGGGCGAGGCCCGCCAGCACCTGCAAGAGGACCTCGCCGCTAGGGGAGTGCAGTCCCCTGCCGCGGCAGGCGAGCTTGCAGCCCTGCAGAAGGCCATCCAGCTCGATCCTAATTCGCTGGCTGCCAACACCTTCCTCGGCTTGTACTGGCGCCGGCAGGCGCGTTACGAGCTGG
>JAQUAE010000022.1 GCA_028687395.1 Anaerolineales bacterium
TCTGTGTAATTAATGCCTGCGAAACGGATTAAATCCCGCTTTCCGGTTAGTTTACCAGCCGTCGGCGCGTTGTAGTAATAGCTCTGTCCGTCGTAGAGATACCATTTGGAAGAAAGGACACGGTCAGTGCTGACCGTGCAGGCGCCGCCAAAGCTGTTTTCCTGGCACCTGTACCAGTTGGTGAATCCGGGAAGTCCTACCAGGTAAATGCCGGTGATGTTGGGGTAAAACCCTTGCATTCTCAGGCGGTAATCCCGCCATTGTCCCACGCCCTCGTCCCATTGCGCTTCGATGAGGTGCGTCAGGTTGCCGTATTGGCTTCCCCCCTGGTTGGCGGTCAGATACTGGTAATAGGTGCCCTTGCCCACGTAATGCCCGTCGCCGTTGAAATCCATGTCGAACTCACGCGTCTGGCGCGTCCAGTTGATCGAAAGGCCGGTGTAAGTCGAGGGCAGTGTCCCGGTTGGAATCGGGTCTGAGGCATGGCGAAAGTCTTGCACCGTGTACAGTCGCCCTTCGCTGTACTCGTCCAGCCAGGCGTTTCCACCATACGTCCACTGCTTGAACACCCAATCTTGATCGGCAGCGAAATTACATGTGCTGGTATCGCAACGGTATGAGCCGGCGTTATTAGGGTTGTCCCTTTCCCAAACACTCATGTAATAGCCGTTATCATCGTCCACGCTGAGCTGCGCCACGTACCAGGCATTGCGCCTCAAATTGGTAATCAAATTTTTTGGAAAGTAACCTGAGCCGTTGTAATACACCGCGGCGATATTATTTCCGTCGGCTTTGATCCCCCACTGGCGATCCGGATTGCTGCCTCCATACAAACGCCATGAGGTTATGGCATTGGGTTCTACCAGGAATTGAAACATCACAGTGTTGGGGAAACCCGGAGCATCTTTTATTGTTCCTGTACGAGCAACATAGACGCTATAATCGGCAGCAGGGTTGTAGGTGTTGAGTGCATTATCGCCTAATTTGCGCGAAACACTAATATTACCTGTGCTTGGATTGATATTCCATTGATTAAGATTCAAATTATCGAAGGGATCCCAATACATTTGACTTGAAATGAGTACCCGGTTTTGGATACCTTTCTTAACATCATCTTGGTAAAAGAAGGATGTCGTCACCCGCCCGTCCGGCCCGACCTCCTGCACCGCGGCGTGGCCGCGGAACTCCGTGTGCGGCTCGTAATAGGGCTTGGTCGTCCCCGCTGCCGAGGAGTGCTCCGTGTCGTTGACCGCCGGTTCGTCGTAACGGTAGGTGAAGACCCTGGCTGCCGGGTCGAGCCCGGCGTAGATCTTCTTCTCCACCACCCGGTAGCGGGCCGGCAGCCGCACGAGGTAGTAATTCAGGAGATAGCCGGAGGGACTCTGAACGATCGGCCTGGCATAAGTGGCGGTGATTGGAATGGTGATGGCCGGTAAGAGCACCTGCGAGTTGGCGATCGGCAGGTTGTAGGCCTGGGTATAACGGTTGTCGCCCGTGGCAAAGTTCAACCCGAGCATTGCCCAATTGGCGCTGTAGCGGGTTTCCATGTCGGCCCTGACTCGGTAAACTGCGCCGGGTAGAAACATATAACTGGGTATATTGGTTCCCTCGGCAGTTCCGTTTGCACCCCCGGAGGCGGCAAGCTCCAACTTGATGTTGGATTTGCAAAATAAATAGCCCGCCTGAGCTGTCCACGTATAATAATTACAGTTGCCGGTGGCATACTCCTGGCTCGCGGCGTATCCCAGGTCAAACCACTGGTCGTAAGTGTACTCCACCTTGCCGCCGTAGCCGTTCTCGGCTTTGGTCAGGTGCAGGCCGTCGCCGTAGGTGAAGGTGGTGGGCGGCAGGCTGGCGTTGTTCAGGCCGAATTCCTGCACCTGCTTCAAGGCTGGCGTTTTCCCGTTTGTCCCCGGCCAGGTCATAGCCGGGAAGATCGGGTAGCCGGGGTCGTAAGTGAAGGTGTACTTGCGAATGGTTTGTTCGTAAGTGCCGTTCCCGTCGGCGTCGTGCTGGATGCGCACGGCCTGTAGCAAGGAGCGTTGGAAAAGCACTCTGGTTGTAGAATCGGTCAGCCAGTTCGCCTGGTCGCAATCCTTGCGGGTGGTCGTATCCCGGTCGAAGACCACCTGGTAGCGGTTGTTGGGATAGGTGATCGTCGCCGGATATACGGCTGTATCGATCCACTCTGAATGTGGCCAACAAGTTCGCTTGAAGGTTACTTCTTTATTTTCTTCCGCATAGGCATAGGTCAGGTCTTGCCCAAAGACGTTGCGCTCCTTACTCAGCGACCAGCGCCAGGTTCGATATTCCACGGCGTTTCCATAAAGGCATTCTCTATAAATCCTGGGGTATATCGATTTTGCCCCGAACTCGTAATAGTTGCCGGTTTTGTCCCACGCCTTCCAGGTGTCCGCCCCGCTGTCGTACTGGATGCGCCAGAAGCTCTCGTCCGTGGTGTGGTAATAGCCATCCGCGCCATGCAAGAGCGTGCTGCTCGACCCATTGATGACCAGGGTGAAGGTATCGTCGCCGAGATTATCGATTGTCCCATACGAATTCCGCTCGATATAGCCGGTATCCAGCGACCAGCCCATCCCCACCCAGGAAGCCTGGGTTTTCTTGCGGATTCCATCCACCACCTGGCTGTTGTAGGATAAGGTTAACCTGGGCTGCAGTCCGCCCGGCCCGGGCGGCGTCCACAGCTCCATCTGGTAGGTGGCCGCTCCGCTGAACTTGTCCATTTGGGCGTTGCCCATGTATGGTGAGCGCGCCGAATCCAGGTTTAGAAAATCGTAGTCGAAGACGGTCAGGTGATCGGTCTGGGCGCTGATCAGGTGCTGCTCTTCGTCCACCACTGTCGGTAAGGATAGCCACTGCTCCTGGACTTCGTCGTAGTAGAACAGCGTCAGCCCGCTGGCCGGCTCGCGCAGCATCTCTTCCGTGTAACTCATCTGGATAGTGAGCGGCAGCGCTTCGCTTGCCTTGTCGGGTGCAGCGAACTCGTGGAAGTAGCGCTTGCTTTTTTCCCCCTGGGCGACGACCTCGAATGGTTGGCCGCTCAGCGTGTCGGGGGGGATGGTCGATTTGGAAGGACGCCGCACGCGCACCGCTGCTGCTTCAGCCAGCGAGCCCCTGTCGAACGTCACCTTTACCTTCCCGCCGAAGCCCTCGGCATTTCCACCTTCCGGCGGCAGCATCGTCAGCCCCTCCTCTTCCAGGGTCAGTTGGGAGGTGGCCAGCAGCACGCCGTCGGTCAGCAAGGTAGCAGTAATGTGGAATGGTCCGATGGCGTCGGGCGGGATCGCCCAGCGCAGCTTGTCTTTGCTTGAGGCCAGCGGTAAGGAGAGCGTTCCGGTTTTGGCGTCGAAGCTTGCACCGCTCTTTTCGATCTCCAACGGGGTCAATCCCTTGTCCACCTGGAACGAAGCCTGCACGGTGTCTATCTTCCCCTCCATCGCTAGCTCCCACGAAAGCACGAACTCCTCGCCTGGCACGGCGTAAGGCGGGTTGGCCTCTAACGTCAGGCTGAACGGTGCGGTGGTCGTAAGCGTCGCCGTGGGGGTCAACCTGACTTCCGCCTCCGGCGTGGCTGTGAGCGTGATCGCCGGTGTGGCGGTGATGGTGGGGGTGACTGCCACTGTCTCCTCCGCAGGGGGCGTCGCGCTCGCCTCCGGCGTGGCGGTGGCCGTGATCTCCGGCGTGACGGTGATCGTGGACGTGACTACAACCGTCCCCTCCGCAGGAAGCGTGGCGCTCGCCTCAGGCGTGGCAGTCGGTGTGGCGGTGGCTTCGACCGCCGGTGAATCGTCCTCCGCTGCTGATGCGGTTGTCTCCCCCTGTGTGGTTTCAGCCGCCGGCGGCGTCCCCTGCTGAGCCAGCCCGTCCAGGTTGGGAATCGCCAACGAGAGGATCACCAGCGCGAAGAGCAATTGCTTGAGGAACGACGCAAGCGCAAACCGCTTGACGAGGCGCAGAGCCCTCGCTGCGAAAGATGGTTGGGGATGAACACGAGCCACGGACATGATAAACCTCCGCTTATCCGCTCACTCATGAAGCTATTCGATTGGATGCTCGACAAAAGATATCTACCCTCAAGCCCACCCGCAGCCTGCGCGAGCGTCCCTCAGCCGCTTTGTCGTCGCCACGCACCTCTTTCGCATGGCTTGCTCCAGGAAAATTTCAATGATCCCGCTGTGTTTATTTTCCTGCGCCTAGCGTACCACAAACGGATTGTCTTGACAATACTTTACAACAACCTTTTCTGAAGCATATCGTCGTCATCACCCTATCCGTTATACATTCTACGGCGGGCGCGCCACGCACCGCCCCCTAAACCCTCTTCCCCCCTATTCCTGCGCCTGCCGGCTCTCGATCTTCGCCCACTCGTCACGCAGGGTGACGGTGCGGTTGAACACCAGATTGCCGGAGATGTGGTCCTTCAGGTCGGCGCAGTAATAGCCCAACCGCTCGAACTGGAAGCGCTCCCCCGGTTTGGCCTCGCCTAACACGGGCTCGACCCGGCAGCCGGTGAGCGCTTCCAGGGAGTTGGGGTTGAGGTAAGCGCGCCAATCTTTCCCCTCCTCGGCTTCCATTGGATTCTCCTTGCTGAACAGGCGGTCGTAATGGCGCACCTCGGCGGGCAGCGAGTGTTCGGCGGAAACCCAGTGGATGGTGGCCTTGACCTTGCGTCCGTCGGGGGCAAAACCGCCCTTGGTTTGCGGGTCGTAGGTGCAGTGCAGCTCGGTCACTTCGCCCGTGTGCGCGTCCTTCACCACGTCCACGCACTTGATGAAGTAGCCGTAGCGCAGGCGCACCTCGCGGCCGGGGGCAAGGCGGAAGTACTTGGGCGGCGGCTCCTCGCGGAAATCGTCCTGGTCGATGTACAAGACGCGGGAGAAGGGCACCTGGCGCGTCCCGGCCGAGGGGTCTTCGGGATTATTGACGCACGCGAGCATCTCCACCTGGTCGGGGGGGTAGTTGTCCAGGACCACCTTGAGCGGACGCAGCACCGCCATGGCGCGCTGGGCGCGCTTGTTCTGGTCCTCGCGGATGCAGTACTCGAGCAGGGCGATGTCGATGACGCTGTCGTTCTTGGCCACGCCGATGCGCTCGCAGAAGGCGCGGATGGCTTCGGGGGTGACGCCGCGGCGGCGCATCCCCGAGAGGGTTGGCATGCGCGGGTCGTCCCAGCCATCCACGGTGCCGGAATTGACCAGCTCGAGCAGGCGCCGTTTGGACATCACCGTGTAGCTCAAGTTCAGGCGGGCGAACTCGATTTGCTGCGGATGGTACAGGTGGAGGGTATCCAGGAACCAGTCGTACAAGGGACGGTGGTCTTCGAATTCGAGGGTGCAGATGGAGTGGGTGATGCCCTCGAGGGAGTCGGAGATGCAGTGCGTGTAGTCGTACATGGGGTAGATGCACCATTTATCACCCGTGCGGTGGTGGCTCTCCTTCTTGATGCGGTAGATCACCGGGTCGCGCAGGTTGATGTTCGGCGAAGCCATGTCGATCTTGGCGCGCAAGGTGCGCGAGCCGTCCGGGAATTCTCCCTGGCGCATGCGCTCGAACAGGTCCAGGTTCTCCTCTACCGGGCGATTGCGGTAGGGGCTGTCCTTGCCCGGCTCGGTGAGCGTGCCGCGGTGCTCGCGCATCTCCTCGGCGCTCAAATCGCACACGAAGGCTTTGCCCAGCTTGATCAACTGTACGGCGAACTGGTAGAGCTGGTCGAAATAGTCGGAGGCGTAGAACAGGCGGCCACCCCAATCCGCGCCCAGCCAGTGCACGTCGCCGATGATCGAGTCGACGTATTCCACCTCTTCCTTGCTTGGGTTGGTGTCGTCGAAGCGCAGGTTGCACAACCCGCCAAATTCCGCGGCGATGCCAAAGTTCAGCAAGATCGACTTGGCGTGCCCGATGTGCAGGTAGCCGTTGGGTTCCGGAGGAAAACGGGTGTGCACCCTGCCCCCGTACTTCCCCGTGGCAAGGTCGTTCTTGATGACGGCTCTGATGAAATCGGTCGGTGTGGACGTTTCTGGCAAGGTCATGGCTCACTCTTTGGGTCAGGATTAATAGAAGGATTTAGAAGATACGCAGTTGAGCGTGAAAGTGGGGTGTTTGGGCCGGCGAAGCCCGCCCAAACACCCCCTCCTCCCCCAACTGCGTAAGTCCTAAGGATTATAAGATAGCAGGAATGTTTTTTCAATAGGGGGTGACATATGTCAATTGCCAAGCCCCTGGAATTCATGCATAATCAGGGAGGACAATCCCGGGGAGGAGTATCCCAAGCTGCGCCTATCAACCAACCAACGAGGTAACTCGTCTGGGAAGCTTTCTCAGCCATCCTGAAGGATCATTCTTTCCCATCACCATTCGATAAGGAGAGCCTAATGACAGCACAAATCATTGACGGAAAAGTCATCGCCGCGAAAGTCCGCGAGGAGGTGAAGGCTGAAGTGGCAAAGATGGTGGCTGCCGGCAAGCCTGCCCCCGGCCTGGCCACCGTCCTGGTGGGGAGTCGCGTCGACTCGGCCACCTACGTGCGCTCCAAGCAGAAGGCCTGCAGCGAGCTGGGCATCGAATCCTATGGGCACGACCTGGCGGAGGACGTCTCGCAGGAGGAGGTCGAGGCGCTGGTCAAGCAACTGAGCGCCGATCCCAAGGTGAACGGCATCCTGGTGCAGCTCCCGCTGCCTTCCCACTTGAACGAGGAAGCTGTCTTGCAGTCAATTGCCCTGAACAAGGACGTCGATGGTTTCCACCCCGTGAACATCGGCCGGCTGGCACAGAAAGGGCGCGAACCCATGTTCGTCCCCTGCACACCCTACGGCTGCATCTACTTGCTGGAGCAGGCCGGGGTGAAGATCGAGGGCGCCAACGCGGTCGTCCTGGGACGGTCGAACATCGTGGGCATGCCTGCGGCGCTGCTGCTCATCGGCAAGAACGCTACGGTGACGGTGTGCCACTCGCGCACCCGGGACCTGGCGGGGGTGGTGCGCACGGCGGACATCCTCATCGCGGCCATCGGCAAGACGGAGATGGTGCGCGGCGACTGGATCAAGCCCGGCGCGGCGGTCATCGACGTGGGCATCAATTCCAAGCCCGACCCGACCAGGGAGAAGGGCTACCGCCTGGTTGGCGACGTGAACTACGACGAAGCCAAAGAGGTGGCTGGATACATCACCCCGGTGCCCGGCGGCGTCGGCCCGATGACCATTGCCATGTTGATGAAGAACACCCTGCGTGCGGCGCAGATTCAGAACCCGTAACCAACGAGGGGCGAGCAACCGCGATTCGCGTGGCACATCCGACTAAGAAAGGGATTACGGCGCGCCCTACGGCGCCGTAATCCTTTTATCGCAGTCTTCCCAGCCAAAGTAAAGAAAGGCGGATTAATTGTCAGACAATTGACAAGCTGGCGCTTCTCTGGTATTATCAAGTTGTCAGACAATTAGACGGACTGCATTTGCCGCACAGTCGAGCGAAATCCATGCCCACTCTTCTCATCCGCAACGCTGCCCTCATGGTTACCATGGACGACCATCGCCAGGAGATTCCTGACGGTGGTCTTTTTATTAAGGACGGGTTCATCGAGCAGGCTGGTCCCACCGCCTCGCTACCCACGCAAGCCGATCAGGTGCTGGATTTGCACGACCACGTCCTCTTGCCCGGGCTGATCAACACCCACCACCACTTCTACCAGACGCTGACCCGCGCCGTGCCCGCCGCCCAGGACGCCAACCTGTTCAACTGGTTGAAGACGCTCTACCCCATCTGGGCGCGCCTCCTGCCGGAGGACGTGCAGGTTTCCACCCAAGCCGCGCTGGCCGAGCTGGCCCTCTCGGGTTGCACCGCGGCGGCGGACCACCTGTACCTGTTTCCCAACGGCTCGCGCCTGGACGACGAGATCCACGCCGCCCGCCAGGTGGGGGTGCGCCTGCACGCTACGCGCGGCTCAATGAGCCTGGGCGAGAGCCAGGGGGGGCTGCCTCCCGACAGCGTGGTGGAAAGCGAAGATGCCATCCTGCGCGATTCGCAACGCCTGATCGAAAGCTATCACGACGCCCGCCCGGGGGCGATGATCCAGATCGCCCTGGCGCCGTGTTCGCCCTTCAGCGTGACTGGCGATTTGATGCGCCAGAGCGCGGCGCTGGCGCGCCAGTTCGGGGTGCGCCTGCACACGCACCTGGCGGAGACCGAAGACGAAGAGCAGTTCTGCCTGCAAAAATTCGGCTATCGCCCGGTGGCTTACATGGAACACCTGGACTGGGTCGGCCCGGACGTGTGGTTCGCCCACTCGGTGCACGTCAAGGCGCCCGAGATCGAGGTCTATAAGCGCGCCGGTTGCGGGGTGGCGCATTGCCCGTCCTCCAACATGCGCCTGGCGTCGGGGATTGCCCCGGTGATGGCCATGCTGCAGGCGGGCGTGCGCGTCGGGCTGGGCGTGGATGGCTCGGCGAGCAACGATAGCTCGCACCTGCTGGCAGAGGCGCGCCAGGCGATGCTGATAGCCCGCCTGGGCTCGGCGCTGAGCGGGGCTTCGCTTTCCGGGCAGGATGCGCCGCCGCTGATGACCGCCCGCCAGGCGCTGGAAATCGCCACCCGCGGCGGCGCCTCTGTCCTGGGCAGGACCGACCTGGGCAGCCTGGAACCCGGCAAGTGCGCCGATTTCTTCGCCGTGAACCTCAACCGGCTGGATTACGCCGGCGCCTTGCACGATCCGCTGGCCGCGCTGGTGTTCTGCGCGCCGGTGAGGGCGGATTACACCTACGTCGGCGGGCAGGCAGTGGTTCACCAGGGGCACCTGGTCACGCTCGATCTACCCGCACTGGTTGCCAGGCACAACCAGGCAGCCAGACGCTTGTTATCGGCTTGAGGATATCCTTCGGGAGGTGCTGGCTTGGACGATAAAGAGATTACCAGGATGAGTCGTGAGCTGGTGGACGTGGTCATGGGACGCCGTCCCGCTGACCTGGTGATTCGTGACGGCCAGTGGGTGTGTGTACAATCCGGCGAGATCATCCCCAACGTCGACATCGCCATCTTCGGTGAGCGCATCGCGTACGTTGGCCCGGATGCCTCGCACGTGATCGGCAACTCCACACGGGTGATACGCGCCGAAGGAATGTACCTCGTCCCGGGGCTGCTGGATGGGCACATGCACGTCGAATCGGGCATGCTGACCGTTACCGAGTTCGTGCGGGCGGTGATTCCGCACGGCACCACCGGTATGTTCGTCGATCCGCACGAGATTGCTAATGTCTATGGGCTGGAGGGGGTGCGCCTGATGGTCGACGAAGCCGCCATCCAGCCCATCCACGTTTGGGTGCAGATGCCCTCCTGCGTCCCGTCTGCGCCGGGCTTGGAAACCCCCGGGGCGAGCATCGGTCCTGAGGAGGTGGCGGAAGCGATGACGTGGGAGGGAATCATCGGCCTGGGTGAGATGATGAATTTCCCCGGCGTCTTTATGGGCGACGAAAAGATGCACGCTGAGATGGCGGTCACCCGCGCTGCCGGGAAAGTGATTGGCGGGCACTACGCCTCCCCCGAGCTGGGGTTGAACTTCCACGCCTATGCCGCAGGCGGCCCGCAAGACGATCACGAGGGCACCCGCCTGGAGGACGCGGTGACGCGCGTGCGCCAGGGGATGAAAGCCATGCTGCGCTTCGGCTCCGGGTGGAAAGACGTCGATGCCCAGGTCAGGGCGATCACCGAGATGGGCCTGGATTCACGCCGTTTCCTGCTCTGCACCGACGACTCGCACTGCGAGACGCTGGTCAACGAAGGGCACGTCAACCGGGCGGTCAAGCGCGCTATCGCCCGCGGGCTGGCCCCCATGCAGGCGATCCAGATGGCGACCATCAATACCGCCGAACACTTCGGCCTCAGCCGCGAGGTGGGGATGATCGCTCCAGGCAGGTTTGCCGACATCCTCATGGTCAGCGATCTACCCGAGCTGCGCGCCGAGCGCGTGATTGCCAGAGGCACCATCCTGGCAGAGCACGGGAAGTTGCTGGTCGATCTGCCCGGCTACGCCTACCCGGAGTGGGCTACCCAATCCGTCCACCTGGCGAAGACCATGAAAGCGGCTGATTTCAAGCTGCCCTGCGCCGCGAACGGACCCGTCACGGCCAACGTGATCGGGGTGATCGAGCACCAGGCGCCCACTCAACGACTGCAAATGCAGGTCACCCCCAAGGCTGGGCAGGTGCAAGCCGACTTGGCCAAGGACATCGCCAAGGCAGCCGTGGTGGAACGCCACCAGGGGACCGGCCGGGTGCAGGTTGGCCTGATCCACGGCTTCGGCTTCGATTCTCCCTGTGCTATTGCTTCGACTGTCGCCCACGACTGCCACCACATGCTGGTAGTGGGCACCTCCGACGCGGACATGGCGCTGGCTGCCAACGAGCTGGCGCGCGCCGGCGGAGGGCAGATCGTGGTGGTGGATGGGAAGGTGATTGGCCTGGTGGAGCTGCCCATCGCCGGGCTGATGTCCGCAGAGAGGGCGAATATCGTCGCCAGCAAGGCGCAGACCGTGCTGGATGGCTTCCGCGCCTGCGGCTGCACGATCGAGAATCCCAACATGCAGCTCAGCTTGCTGGCCTTGGCGGTGATCCCCAAGCTGCGCCTCACCGATTTGGGCCTGGTGGACGTGACTCGCTTCGAGATGATTCCCGTATTGGAAGGTTGAGGACGCCTTGGGCAATCACATCGGCGCCTCGCAGCGCATCAACGAGAGCCTGTACCACTTGATCGCCAGCATGGAAGCCGGGGCGCGCCTGCCCTCCGAGCCCAAGCTGGCCATGCAGCTCGGCGTATCCCGCGCCACCCTGCGCGAAGCCATGCGTACCTTCGAGACGCAGGGGCTGATTCGGCGCAAGCAGGGCGCCGGCACCTACGTGCTGCTCTCCACGCCGGTCATCGAATCCGGCCTGGAGGTCCTGGAGAGTATCGAGACGCTGGCGCAGCGCATCGGCTTGCAGGTATCCGTGGGCGCACTGGAGCTGGAGCACCGCCCCCCGCTCGACGAAGAGGCGCGCGCATTGGATTTGCACGATGGCAGCCGGGTCATCCGGGTGGCGCGCACCATCCTGGCCGGGGGGAAACCCGCCGCGTACCTCATCGATGTCCTCCCCGACGACGTGATCCGCGTCGAGGACCTGCAAGGCCAGTTCTCGGGTTCCGTGCTAGACTTGATGCTCAAGCGCGGCGATCCACAATTGGCCACCTCGCGCTGTGAGATCAACGCGGTGACCGCCTCTCCGGAGCTGGCGCGGGCTTTTGGCATCCAGAAGGGCGACGTCTTGCTGCGCTTCGTCTCCTGGCTGTTCGAGGCCAGCGGGCGCAGCGTAGATTATTCATTCAGCTATTTCCTGCCTGGTTACTACCGTTTTCACGTTGTCCGCCGGGTGGGTCATACATAAATATTAGAAGTTACGCAGTTGAGCGTGAAACACCCCCACTCCCCCCAACTGCGTAAGTCCTAAATATAAAACATATCGCACAGTCAAAAAAGGAGAACCAATATCATGCGTAGCTTTCTCGGTCGAGACATCCTGTCTCTCAAAGATTTCGAGCGCAACGAGTTTTTCCACGTCTTCGAGGTGGCGAAGAAATTAGAACCGATTGCGCGCAGCCGGCGCAACAGCGACCTGTTGAAAGAGAAGACCCTGGTCACCGCTTTCTACCAACCCTCTACGCGGACCCGCCTGGCTCACGAAGCTGCCATGCACCGCCTCGGTGGGCACGTCACCGGCTTCGCTGACGCCAAGATGACCCGCGCGGGAGATTTCTACCAGGAATCGATCAAAGACACGGTCAAGATGCTCGAATTCTACGGCGACGTGATCGTCATGCGCCACTTCCAGCAAGGCGCGCCTCACGAGGCCGCCAGGTGGGCTTCCATCCCGATCATCAACGGCGGCGATGGCTGGGGCGAACACCCCACCCAAATCCTGACCGACCTGTACACCGTCCTGACCGAAAGAGGGTGCATCGACGGATTGAAGTGGCTGGCCGTCGGCGATATGCGCATGCGCACCATGCACTCGCTGGCTTACGCCCTGACCCAGTTCGATTGCCCGATCACCTTCGTCGCCCCGCCGGAGCTGTCCCTGAC
>JAQUAE010000347.1 GCA_028687395.1 Anaerolineales bacterium
TGCCAGCGCAGGGGTGAGGCGTGCCCCATCTGCTCCGCGCCCAGGAGCATGATCACGAACAGGAACAGCACCATGATGGCGCCGGCGTAAACGGTGATTTGGGTCAGGGCAATGAACGGCGCGCCCAGGATCAGGTAAAACACCGCCACGGTGGAGAAGTTCAGGATCAGGAACAAGGCGGAGTAGACTGCATTCTGGCTGGCGAGCAGCCCAATTGCAGAGGCCACCGCCACCAGGGCAAGGCCAGAAAAGACGATCAAGTCAGTGGTCATCAGCACGCTCTCTTCCAGTAGATAATGTCACCCACCGCACCCCACACAGCTTCGACCGATCAGTCTGTCGGGTCGTGCATCTCCGGCACCGAGCGGGTGAACACCCCTGCGGGCACCCGTTGCGGGGTGATCTTGCCGCTCACCGGGGCTGGCTCGATGAGCATCTCCTTGGTGTAAACTGACTGGCGCCTGTCAGTGAAGGAAAGCTCGTAATTATCGCCCAGCACGATTGCCTCTGTCGGGCAGGCATCCTCGCAATAGCCGCAGAAGATGCAACGCAGCATGTTGATTTCGTAGATGCTGGCGTAGCGCTCGCCGGGCGAGTAACGCTCCTCGTCGGTGTTCTCGCGGGCTTCGACGAAGATGGCGTCCGCCGGGCAGGCTGCGGCGCACAACGAGCAGCCAATGCACTTCTCCAGGCCGTTGTCGTAGCGCTTCAATACGTGCCGGCCCTTGAAGCGGGTACGCACCGGGCGCTTCACTTCCGGGTACTGAATCGTGACCGGCTTACGCAACATCGTGCGCAGCGTGGTCCACAGGCCACGCAAGATTTCGCTAATCATTGAAGCTTAACCTCCTCCTCACCTGAGAGGCTTCGCCGGTGCCCACCGAACCCCGCGCCAGCCAGGCCACCGCCCAGAACGCCGACAGGCTGGCGACCGGGATCAGCCAGATCGCATAGCGGAAGGTATCGGCGAGCACGATGCCCACAGCGGTGATGAACACGTTGAGCAACCCGAGCGGGAAAAGGATCTTCCAGCCAAAGGACATCAGGCGGTCGTAGCGGATGCGCGGCAGCGTAGCGCGCACCCAGATCATCCCGAACAGCAACACCACCACCTTCACGAAGAAATAAATCGGCCCCATCCAGGGAAGCGCATCGACGAAGGGGCCGCGGAATCCGCCGAAGAAAAGCGTCGCGGCAATGGCCGAGACGGCGATCATCTTGATGTACTCCGCCATGAAGAACAGGGAGAACTTCAACCCGGAATACTCGGTGTGGTAGCCGGCGGTCAATTCCTGCTCCGCTTCAGGCATATCGAAGGGTGCCCGGTTGACCTCCGCCAGGGTGGCAATCCAGAAGACGAAGGCGCCCACCGGCTGGTAAACCACGAACCAGACCTTGCGCTGCGCCTCGACGATGTCCATCAGGCTCATCGAGCCCGCCAGCAGCACCGGGCCGATGAAGGCCATCCCCAGGGCAAGCTCATAGCTGATCATCTGCGCCGAGGAGCGGATGCCGCCCAACATGGCATACTTGTTATTGGAAGACCATCCCGCCAGGACGATGCCGTACACCGAAATCGAGGCAATCGCCATGATGTACAGCACGCCCACGTTGACGTCCGCAACCGACATGGAAATTCTGCGCCCGAAGAGGATGACGTCCGGGCCAAAGGGGACGACCGCCAGGATGATCAGCGCCGGCACCACGGTGATGACCGGCGCCAGGATGAACACCAGCCGGAAGGCGCTGGATGGAATTAGCTCTTCCTTGAAAATCAGTTTCACCGCGTCGGCAATCGGCTGGAGCCAGCCCCCGGGACCGGCCCGGTTGGGGCCTACCCGCGCCTGGATGCGCGCCAGGGCCTTGCGCTCGTACAGCGTCAGGTAGGCGAAGGCGCCCAATAGCCCGAAGACCATGAGCAAGGATTTGATCACCCATTCCAAAATCAAGCCAGCATCCATAAGCACCTCGTGTATCCTCTCAGGCGGCGGCTTTCTCGGTCACCCGCACCTGCACCCGCCGCGGCGAGGCCAGCGGAATACCCATGCTGCGCGGCGCCAGCAGAAAGCCCACAGGCACGGTCTTATCCAGGCGGGCAACGACCATACTGGCGATGCCATCGAACAGGACCTGCACCGTGTCGCCTTCCATAATCTGCAGGCGTTCAGCGTCCGAGGGGTGCAGATACACCCGCGCCGGGCCGATGCGCTGGTGCAGCAGCCTGGAGGAGAGCACGGTCTGGCCGCGGTCGTACAGGCGCGTGACCGGCACAGCCACCAGGCCATCGCCGGGTTCGAGCATGGCGGGTGGGGCCTGCCAGCTCAACGTCGTTGCCTCACCGCCCTGGGCGGAGGGCGCCAGTTGCACACCCAATCCCTGGCGATTCTCGTAGGTCGTGCCGCCATAGTACATGGAGCTGCGCCCGACGATCGGCCATTGCTCGACGACCTCCGCCAGGCGGGCGTAGCTCAAGCCACCGAAGGCGGGCACCTGCGCGGCGAGCCGATCGAAGACACGGGCGGCATGCCGCTCTTCCATATCCAATCCCAGCAGCTTCCCCAGCCGCCCGGCAATGGCGAAGTCCGCCATCCCCCGCTTGCGGGCAGAGATGGCCGGATAGTAGCGTTGGACACGGCGCTCGCCCGAGGTCAGGCTGCCTTCCCGTTCAGTGAACGGCAAGGCGGGCAGGATGACGTCGGCCAGCCTGGCGGTGTCGGTCATGAACAGGTCCTGGACCACCAGGAAATCGGTCGCCTCGGCCAGGTCGGGGTCATCCCCGGCGGGGTCGGCGGCAACCACGTAGAGCGCCTTGGCGGCGCGCATGGCGGCTTTCAGGTCGGGCTCGGGGTGGAAGCCCAGCTCCCAGGCGCCCTGATCGTTCGCCCGCGGCCAGACGGCGATCAGGCCGTTGTTCGGCCGCCCGGTGTGGTGCGTAGCGATCAGCAGGTTGGCGCAGGCTTGCGCCAACGGTTGGGA
>JAQUAE010000348.1 GCA_028687395.1 Anaerolineales bacterium
CACCACGCTCGGCCGCGTTGGCGAGCATCCCCTCCTGGCGCATGGCGCGCAGCGTGGCGACCGCTGCGGCAGCGCTGACCACGTTGCCGCCGAACGTACCTCCGTGCGACCCAGGCGTCCACCTTTGCATCAGGTCCAGGCGGCTGAAAACGCCCGAAAGCGGCAGACCCGAAGCAATGCCTTTCGCTACAGTGATAACGTCCGGGAGCAGATCGAAATGCTCGACGGCAAACCAGCGACCGGTGCGCCCCATCCCGCTCTGGATTTCATCCGCGATGAGCAGGATGCCATGCTGATCGCAAATGCGGCGCAAGCCCTGCAAGAAGCTGCGGGGTGGAACCACATACCCGCCCTCGCCCAGCACAGGCTCGACGAGCATCGCCGCAGTCTCGCTGGGGGCGGTCTGGGTAATCAGCAGGTACTCCAGCTCTTCCAGGCACCAGCGGGAGGTCTCTTCTTCGTCCCAGCCATAGCGGTGGGCATAAGGGTAAGGAGCAACGAAAACACCCGGCATGAGCGGCTGATAACCGGCGCGATAAATGGTTTTGGACGTGGTCAGGGACATCGTTCCCACCGTCCGCCCGTGGAAGCTACCCTGAAAGACGATCACGTTGGGGCGTCCGGTGGCCTGCCTGGCCAGCTTGACCGCCCCTTCGATAGCCTCGGCGCCTGAGTTGCTGAAGAAAAAGCCGTCGATACTGGGCGGCACAATCTGGCGCAGCTCAGCCACCAGCTCCAAGATTGGCGGGTGGCGCACGATGTTGATCTGCCCGTGGAGCAATAATCCCGCCTGCTCCCGGACAGCTTCCACCACCTTGGGGTGGCAGTGACCGGTGTTGGTTACCGCAATCCCACAGGTGAAATCCAGGTAGCGCTCGCCGTTCGGGTCGTAGAGCCAGCACCCCTCGCCGCGAGCAGCGATGATTCCGGTGTATTGCGGCCACACCGGGGAAAGGTGTTCGAGCGATTCGGTTACTATGGACATCTCCTCACCTCCAGACACAAAGCTCACCTACCCGCGAGGCGCCGCGCTTCCACAGCGGGGGCAGGGGGCGCGCAGGCGCCTCCCCGCCGGGCGAAACGCCTCGCACCAGCGCTCCCTCAGGCTGGCAGCCCCTCCGCCAACCACTCGACGCCGAGATCAACCATGTTCGAGCGGCGCGGCACGCCATCCGGTGTCCAGCCCATGATCTGGTAGTACAGGTCGATGGCTCTCTCCACCTCCTGCACGTCCAAGGCGACGCCGGCTGTCGGTCCGCTGCCTTGCAGCGGGCGGAAGAACTTCGCTGGCAGGCGGTCATCCTTGCGATCAAAGCCCTCGCGGGCGTTGAACACGCGCAGCATGTTCAGCCGCCGTTCGCCGACCTTCATCAACTCGTACAGGCTGACCGGCCAGCCGGTGACGCAGCGCACCAGCTCGACCAGCTCGGAAGGACCATACAGCGTCCAGGCCGGCCCCCAAACGAACTGGCACAGCTCCAGCGTGTCCAAGATGCTGTAGAAGATGTGCGAGTAGGCTGCGAAGCGCACCTTCTCAGAACCCAGACTACCAGCAGGCGGAGCGTCCTTTAAATCCAGCTCCGCCAGCCGCTTGAGGTACAACTCGGTGGTGCCCTCCTCATACATGGGGTCGTGCTCGCTGGATTGGTGGTCGGCGCCGAAGGGGTTGACCGCGTAAATAACTGCCAGGGATTTCTTCGCCTGGGGCATGTGCGCTGGAGCTTCGTGCTTTTTTACCGTGATCAGGCAATCCGCGGCCGCCGCGCCCCACGCTTCGGCGGCACGCACCGAGCCCTGAGACAGCACCTTGCCCAATGGGCCTTCGTTGTGCACGATCTGCTCCAGGGCAGCCAGCATCGCCTCAGCGTTCCCGAATTTCAGCTCCAAACCGCCGGTCTCCGCCTTGCCAATGATGCCTTTCTCGTAGCATTCCATGGCAAAGGCAATCGTCGCCCCGCACGAGATGGTATCTACCCCATACATGTTGCAGATCTGGTTAGCTTTGCAGATCGCCGGCAAGTCGTTGATTCCGCAGTACGATCCGAAGGTGGCTAGCGTCTCGTATTCCGGTCCGCCATATAGCGGATTGACCAGATGAGGCCCCTCTTTGATCTCCACCACGCGCTTGCAGCGCACCACGCAGGCGTAACAGGTATCGCGTTCCTTGAGATAAGTGTCGTACAGCCTCTCGCCGCTGATCAGCTCATTATCTTCGAACTGGCCCTCGTTGTAGTTGCGCGTCGGCAGCGTGCCGCTGTTGTGCTGAGGGATGACCACGCTGGCGGTGCCGTATTTGCCCAGGCCATCGACGTCGGCATTCTCCGGCATCCACTTCGGTCCCAGGCGGTTCAGGGCAGTCAAACCCTCCGGATCGGCGAGCTGCGGCTTATTCTTGCCGCGCACGACGATGGCGCGCAGGTTCTTGCTGGCCATCACCAGGCCCATCCCGGTGCGCCCATTCATGCGGTTGGACATGCTCGCCAGGCAGGAGAAGAGCACGCCTCGTTCCGCAGCCGGGCCGTGCTGGAGGATTTCGGCTTTAGGGTCGCCAACTTCACTTTTCAAGATGGCATCCACCTCGCCGGTCAGCAATCCAGCCAGGTGGGCGGCGTCGTGAAGCTTAGCCACACCGTCCAGGATGGACAGGTAGACCGGTTTCTTCGAGCGCCCGGTGATGACCAGGCCGTCGAAGCCAGCGAATTTGAGCTCGGCGGGAAAGAATCCGCCGCCTTGCGAGTCGCCTATTGCGCCAGTGACCGGCGATTTGGCGTTGGCGTTGATGCGGCTCTGCCCGGAGATGGCTGCGCCGGTGGTCACGCTCAGCATCAAGGTCAGGACGTTTTCCGGTGCCAGGGCATCAACGCCCGGCGGCGTTTCCTTCAAGATGTAATGCAAGCCCATGGCGCTGCCGCCCATGTACTTGCGGTAGAAGGCCTCCCCCGGCTCTTCGACTTCCAGGCTGGCCTTGGTCAAGT